>NZ_JBQSXM010000005.1:0-242596 GCF_052378285.1 Brachybacterium sp. AOP3-A1-3
ATTTGATGGTGTTCGCATCGGCCTGGAACGAGTGGTTGCCGGCGCCGCAGGTGTCGGACGTCGACAACCAGGCGTGGAAAGTGCGCTGTTCACGGTCTGCGCGCTCGGACAGAGCTGACTAGCTGCAGCAGGACAAGTCCTTCGGCACTCAGTCAGGGGTCAGCGGTAGCTCCATTTTTGTACGTTGCGTGAGTCGATCGCCGTGGAGCGAGGGCGGGGACGCGTGGCGGATGTCTGCGCATCTGCTCTTGCGGATCAACGTCTTGGCGGAGCAGCCGGGCCGAGGCCCCAGTGAGGTGTGCTTGCGGTTCGGGGAAGCCATTGGGCAGATGGTGTGAATCAGCGACTGTTTCAGCGGGTGGTGTTCGCTGCGGGATGCGAGCGAAGCCAGGACGAGGAGAGCGCTCGGTCTGTATGAAGGCGCAGTGGTGCTCATGGACCCGGCTGTGGGATCAGCGCGGAATCGATGACGGGGTCTTCAGGCGGCGCCAGTTGGTCTGCTTCCCTGTCGTGGGGATGCTGGCAAGTGTGTTGCAGCTGAGCGCCTGCTCGGCACGGCTGCAGAACCTGCTGGTGAGCCCTTGTTCTGTGACTGTGGCGCGATGCACCTGGCCGTCACCTGTTCGTGTTGCGGCTGGTGAAAGCAGTCACGGTGGACGGCCTACTGCGCGGTCTCTTTCCAGGGACGGCTTAGGCTTGGCGATTGATAACGGCATAGGGCGAGCAGATTGAGACGGACGATTCACGTGGCTGAGCACAGCAAGAGCGAGAGCGACCGCGGGCACGGCGACAAGTCCCGCGACTACGCACGACACGACGACCGTTCGTCTGCAGCCGGATCGCGGGCACCGTACAGGGGCGGGGACTCCTCGGCGCGATCCACGTCATCCGGAGCTTTTAGGTCCGCAGGTCCGCGCAGCTACCGCGATGATCGATCGGGGTCTGCTGGTGACCAACGCCGTACTGGCAGCGAGCGCACCTACCGTTCCTCCGGTTCCGCCCAGGGTTCCCAGCGCAGTGACCGTGAGCGCGCCGCTCGTCCGGATAACCACCGTGACGAGTCGCGCCGTGATGACAAGCCGCGCTATAGCTCGCAGCGCGACGACAAGCCCCGGTACGATTCGCGTCGGGACGACAAGCCCCGGTACGACTCGCGTCGGGACGACAAGCCCCGGTACGACTCACGTCGTGATGACAAGCCGCGCTATGGCTCGCAGCGCGATGACAAGCCGCGTTACGACTCACGTCGCGATGACAAGCCGCGCTATGGCTCGCAGCGCGACGACAAGCCCAGCTACGGGAACCGTCGCGATGAGAAGCCGCGTTACGACTCGCGTCGGGACGACAAGCCGCGTTATGACTCACGTCGTGATGGCAAGCCGAGCTACGGCTCGCAGCGGGACGACAAGCCGAGCTACGACTCGCGTCGGGATGACAAGCCCCGGTACGACTCGCGCCGGGACGACAAGCCTGGATACGGGAACCGTCGCGATGAGAAGCCGCGTTACGACTCACGTCGTGATGACAAGCCGGGGAGCCGTCGCGACGAGAGGCCGCGCTATGACTCGCGTCGTGATGACAAGCCTGGCGTTGACTCGCGTCGTGACGACAAGCCGCGCTACGACTCGCGTCGTGACGACAAGTCCAGCTACGGGAACCGTCGGGACGAGAAGCCGCGCTATGGGAGCTCACGAGACGAGCGATCAGGCCGTGAAGACCGTTCCAGCCGCCCGGGCAATGACCGTCCCCGCAGCGCCGACCAGGGCGCCCGCACCACCAGCCCGCGCCAGCCTCGCGAGGACCGCGGTCCCCAGGGCGGCGGCGCACCGCGCGAGGAGCGTCGGAATTCGCGCCCCGGTCAGGAAGCGCGCGCGGACCGACCCTTCGAGCCCCGGATCCCCGACGGCATCACCGGTCGGGAGCTGGACAAGCCGATTCGAGAAGAGCTGCGGGGCCTGAGCAAGGAGACCGCGGAGCGCGTCGGACAGCACATCGTCGCGGCCTATCTGCTCGAGGACACCGATCTCGAGACGTCACAGGCGCATGCGCGCTTCGCCGCGCGCATCGGCGGTCGCGTGGGTGCGGTCCGCGAGGCCTACGGGATCCTCGCCTACCGCGCCGGCGACTTCCGTACCGCCGCTCGTGAGCTGCGCACATCGCTGCGCATCACCGGTCGTAATGACGTGCTCCCGATGATCGCCGATTCGGAGCGCGGCCTGGGCAAGCCGGAGCGCGCCCTGGACATCGCGGCGTCGGACGAGGCTTCGTCCCTCGGAGTCGCAGCATCCATCGAGCTGATGATCGTCGTGGCAGGCGCCTATGCCGATACCGGCGACATCCAGACCGCCCTGAGGACCCTCGAGATCCCGGCATTGCGTCACAAGGTCGACGGGCGTTGGCAGGTCCGACTCTGGGCTGCCTACGCGGATCTGCTGGAACGTGCCGAGCGTCCTGACGAGGCGAAGCGCTGGCTGACCCTTGCCGCGGACGCCGACAGCGAAGGTCTCACCGACGCCGCCGAGCGATTGGGTCGCCCTGCACCAGTGCCGGCTGAGGAGCCGGCCTGGGAGGACGACGAGTCCGTCTCCGTGCTGGACGCCTACGATCCGTCAGCCGACAAGGTCGATGAGTCCGATGCAGCTGACGAGGCCGCTGCAGCTGACGAGGCCGAGGCGGCTGACGGGAGCGATGCAGTCGGTGAGGACGATGCCGCTGACGAGACCGACACGCCTGACGATGTCGACGAGGCAGATCCGTCCTCGTTCTATGGCGACGCGGCAGAACACGTCGGGACCCATGACGCGGTGGATGCCGACGGGACCGAGAACGACGCGGAGGATGATGCCGAGGGATCAGCGGATCGGTTCCTCGCAGCGGAGGACGACCTCGAGGAGGGTTCCGACGCTGAGGTCCACGCTGAAAGCCATCCGGACGGCTACCCGGAGGACGTTGCCGATAAGCACACCTCCGGTGAGGATGCTGATGAGTACGCCTCCGGTGAGGATGCGGATGACCGCTCCTCCGGTGAGGATGCTGATGAGCACGTCTCCGGTGAGGACCAGGAGGAGCAGGCGTGAGCCGTCAGCCCGATCCCTCGCTGCTCGACCTGCACGACGCCCTGCTGCTTGACCTCGACGGCACGCTCATGCACGGCGCGACGCCGATCCCGCATGCCGCTGCGGCCGTGGAGAAGGCGCGCGCGGCAGGACGCACCGTGGTCTTCGCGACCAACAACGCCTCGCGCACCCCGCAGCAGGCGGCCGACCATCTGGCCGAGGTCGGTGTCACCGCGCAGCCCGAGGAGTTCGTGACCTCCCCGCAGGTCGCCTCCCGGCTGCTCGCGGAGCGCCTCGACTCCGCGTCGAAGGTCCTCGTCGTCGGCGGCCCGAGCCTCGCGGCCCAGATCCGGGAGGTCGGCCTCGAGCCGGTCTCCATGGACAGCGAGGACGTCGTCGCCGTGGTGCAGGGCTGGTCCCCGGACCTGAACTGGTCGATCCTGGCCGAAGGTGCCTACGCGATCGGGCACGGTGCGCTGTGGATGGCGACGAACATCGACGCCACCCTGCCCACGGAGCGCGGAATGGCCCCCGGCAACGGGTCGATGGTCGCGGCGCTGCGCCATGCCACGGGCGCGGAGCCGATGGTCGCGGGCAAGCCCGAGCCGGGCATGTTCACCGTCGCCGCGCGGGACAGCGGTGCCCAGCGCCCGCTGGTGATCGGTGACCGGCTCGACACCGACATCGAAGGCGGAGTCCGCGCCGGGATCGACACCCTTCTCGTGCTGACCGGTGTCGACGGCATCGAATCCGCCCTGCGGGCGGAGCCCGTGCGTCGGCCCACCTACATCCTTCCCGATCTCGAGCAGATCGCCGAGCCGTTCGTGCTGCCCGTGGTGGAGGGCGACCACGCCCGCTGCGGCTCCGTGAGCGCGTCCTGGGAGCAGGAGGACATCGTCCTGGACGGCGAGCTCGAGGACCCGCGCATGCTGCGAGCGGTGCTCGCCCTGCTGCGCGTCCATGCCACGGAGACTCCGTGGACAGGGCGCCTCCTGGGACGCGACGGCACCGAGCAGCGACCCACCGACCGGTGACCGGGCCGCGCCTGGACGTCGCCCTGCTCGCGGCGGGTCTGGCTCGCTCACGGACCCACGCCCGACGGATCATCGAGGAGGGTCGCGCCCGCATCGATGGCCGGCCCGCGGCCAAGTCCTCCACGCCGGTGCCGGAGGGCGCCCTGCTGACCGTCGTGGACGTTCCCGACGGCATCGAATACGCCTCCCGTGCGTCCCACAAGCTCGCCGGGGCTCTCGACGCGCTCGCTCTGGATCCCGGGGACCTGCTCTGCCTCGATGCCGGTGCCTCGACAGGAGGATTCACCGATGTCCTGCTGCGCCGCGACGCCCGCCGGGTGATCGCGGTCGACATCGGCCACGATCAGCTCGCCGACCATGTCCGTGACGACGACCGCGTGGACGTGCTCGACGGGACCAGCGTGCGGGACCTCACCCCGGAGCTGATCGGTGCTCACGTCGACCTGCTCGTCGCCGATCTCTCCTTCATCTCTCTGCGCACCGTCGTCGAGCCGCTGGGGAACGTGGTGCGCCCCGGTGGCGACATGCTCCTGATGGTCAAACCCCAGTTCGAGGTGGGGAGAAGCGCTCTGCCGCGCACCGGGGTGGTCTCGGACCAGCGCGCGCGGACGGAGGCCGTCCGC
The DNA here is from genome assembly GCF_052378285.1 of Brachybacterium sp. AOP3-A1-3. Taxonomy (NCBI): domain Bacteria; kingdom Bacillati; phylum Actinomycetota; class Actinomycetes; order Micrococcales; family Dermabacteraceae; genus Brachybacterium; species Brachybacterium sp. AOP3-A1-3. Next base: position 4,714 of record NZ_JBQSXM010000005.1, read on the forward strand.
GGCGTCGCCGAGGCGGCGTCGACGGCCGGGCTCGCGACGCTCGCCGTCGGCCCCAGCACCCTGCCGGGACAGGACGGCAATCGTGAGTACTTCCTGCATCTGCGCCCCGCGGGCGTGACCTGCGCGCTCGACGCGGAGGCCTGTGACATGATCGGGGACGCCGTGCGCGAGAACCAGCCGCGCCTGCGCGGCGCCGACGACTTCATCCGGGAGGATTGATCCCATGCGACGGTTCCTCCTCTATGTCCACACCGGCCGCCGCGCTGCGCTCACCGCCATGCTCACCGTGCTCGAGGAGCTGGCCCGGCGCGGAGTGCGCGGCGTCGTGGTCGATGAGCAGTTCGACGAGATCATGGGCCTGCCCGAGAACGTCGCACCGCCGAAGCTGCTGACCTTCCTCACCAACGGCGGGGTCGACGTGCTGGACGCCGTCTCCGCGGCGGACCTCGTCGAGCTCGGTATCGTGCTGGGAGGCGACGGCACCATCCTGCGCGCCCTAGAAGCCGTGCGCGAGGCGGATGTCCCCGTGCACGGCGTCAACCTCGGACACGTCGGCTTCCTCGCCGAGAGCGAGGTCGAGGACCTCTCGATCACCGTCTCCCGGCTCCTGGACGGCGACTACGAGATCGAGAAGCGCTCCACCCTCGACGTGCATGTCCTGGACGCCGAGGATCACGTGGTCGAGGAGCACTGGGCCCTGAACGAAGCCTCCCTCGAGAAGGCCGACCGGCTGAAGATGATCAACGTCGCCATCGAGATCGACGGCCGCCCCGTCTCCTCCTTCGGCTGCGACGGCGTGGTGCTGTCCACGTCGACCGGCTCGACCGCCTATGCCTTCAGCGCCGGTGGTCCCGTGATCTGGCCCGAGGTGGACGCGATGCTGCTGATCCCCCTGGCCGCCCATGCGCTGTTCGCCCGACCGCTGGTGCTGGGACGCTCCTCGGAAGCCGCCATCGAGATGACCCTCGACAACCGTGAGGACGGCATCCTCACGCTCGATGGGCGCCGCACCGCGGAGATCACCGCCGGTATGCGCGTCGAGGCGCGGCTGTCCGAACAGTTCGTCCGCCTGGCACGACTGAGCGCGACCCCGTTCGCCGATCGGCTGGTCGACAAGTTCCAGCTCCCCGTCGTCGGGTGGCGGGGTCGCAGCCCCCGTACCCGCTGAGGAGCTGAGAGGTCCACGATGCTGTCCACCCTGCGCATCCGCCAGATCGGCGTGATCGACGATGCGATGCTCGAGTTCGGGCCCGGCTTCACCGCTCTGACGGGGGAGACCGGCGCGGGCAAGACGATGATCGTCACCGGTCTGTCCATGCTGCTCGGCGATCGCCTCGATCGCGGCCGCACGCGCGGCTCGAGCACGGTCGACGGAACCCTCGCGCTGACCGGGCACGACGAGCTGGCCGCCTCGCTCGACGAGCTGGGAGCCGAGGAGGACGACGGCGAGGTGCTCGTGGTGCGCCGGGTGACCAGGGACGGCCGGTCCCGGGCGCAGATCGGCGGCGTGCCGGTGCCCATCGGGACCCTCGCGCGCCTGGTCGGCACCGCGGTGACCGTGCACGGGCAGTCCGATCAGCAGCGGCTGCGCGACCCCGATGCCCAGCGGGACGCCCTGGACCGCTTCGCCGGCACCGAGATCCGAACGCTGCTGGAGCGGCATCGTGAGCTGTGGCGCGAGCGCTCGGCCATGACCGAACGGCTGGCGGAGATCGACACGCTGCTCGCCGAACGGGACCGACGGGGCACCGCGCTGCGCGAGGCCCTCGAACGGATCGAGAGCACGGACCCGCAACCGGGGGAGGACGCTGCCCTGCGTGTCGAGCTCGAACGGCTCGGCAATGCCGAGGAGCTGCGCGGCGCCGCGAATCAGGCCGCGCTGGCTCTCATCGGCGATGACGACGGACCCGCCGCCGGGCCGCTGCTGGACGTCGCCGGCGAGGCGCTGGGACGCGCCGCCCGCACCGACACCACGCTGGAGCCGCTCGTCGAGCGTCTGGACGCCATGCGCATCGAGCTGTCCGATGTGGCGGCCGAGCTCTCCCGGTACGCCGACGACATCGACGCCTCCCCGGGCCGTCTCGAGGAGGCCAACGGGCGCCTGCACGAACTGACGGTCCTGGTCCGGGACCTCGGTGCCCTGCTCCCGGATACCGACGGTCCCGCCGAGGACATCACGGCCCTGCTGGAGACCTCCCGGAGCGCCGCCATCGATCTCGATCGGTTCGACGGCGCGGAGCAGGAGCGTGCCGCGGCGGCGGCCCGGCTGGACTCCCTCCAGGGCGAGCTGGACGAAGCGGCCGCCGCGCTGACCACCGCCCGCACGACCGCCGCGACCGAGCTCTCCGAGGCCGTCCAGGAGGAGCTGCGCCATCTCGAGATGCCCGACGCCGACATCCGGGTCGAGGTCTCGGCGCAGGCCCATCGCTCCCACGGCTGCGACGCCGTCGCGATCCTGCTCGCGCCCCACCCCGGGGCCGATCACCTCCCGGTCTCCCAGGCAGCATCCGGCGGCGAGCTCTCCCGGGTGATGCTCGCCCTCGAGGTCGCACTCTCCGCATCGCGCAACGACCGCAGCGCGGCGCCCGTCTTCGTCTTCGACGAGATCGACGCCGGGATCGGCGGGCGCGCCGCCCTCGCCGTCGGCCACCGGCTCGCGCGCCTGGCACGTCATGCGCAGGTCATCGTCGTCACGCACCTTCCCCAGGTCGCGGCGCACGCCGGAACACATCTGCAGATCGTGAAGTCCTCGAGCGACGGATCCACCAGTTCGACGGTCGAGACGCTCGACAGGCCCGGCCGGATCCGGGAGCTCGCTCGGATGCTCGCCGGCGACGATGCCTCGGACGTCGCCCTCGCCCATGCGGAGGAGCTCCTGGACGAGGCGAGCACCGTCACTTCCGGGACTTCCGGGACTTCCGGGACTTCCGGGGCTTCCGGGGCTTCCGGGGCTTCCGGGGCCCCCGGGACCGATGGGGCCTCCCTCGCGTCGGAGGGACGCGGATGAGCGCGTCCCAGTCCGTGGTGATCGGCACCGCGCGCCTCGGCCGGCGCACCAAGGACCTCACCAAGCGGCTCCAGCCGGGCGACATCGCGATCATCGACCACAAGGACATCGACCGGGTCGCCGCCGAGGCGCTGGTCGAACGGAGCCCGTCAGCAGTCCTGAACGTCGCCGCCTCGACCTCCGGCCGGTATCCCAACGCCGGCCCGAGGATCCTCGTCGATGCCGGGATCGTGCTGGTCGACAACCTGGGGGACGACGTCTTCGAAGAGGTCCGGGACGGGCAGACGGTCTCGATCACCGGAAGCACGGTGCGGCTCGACGACACGGTGATCGCCGAGGGCACCGCTCAGGACGACGCCTCGATCACCGTCTCCCTGGAGATCGCCCGCGAGGGCCTCTCGCAGCAGCTCGAGATGTTCGCAGAGAACACGATGGAGTACATGCTGCGCGAACGTGACCTGCTGCTGGACGGGATCGGCGCGCCCGAGGTGCGCACGAACCTCGACGGCCGCCCGGTGCTGATCGTCGTGCGGGGGTACCACTACAAGGAGGACCTCGCCACGCTGCGGCCCTTCCTGCGGGAGAACCGACCCGTCCTCATCGGCGTGGACGGGGGAGCCGATGCCGTGATCGAGGCCGGGTTCCGCCCCGACATGATCATCGGAGACATGGACTCCGTCTCCGACCGCGCCCTGCGCAGCGGCGCCGAGCTGGTCGTGCACGCCTACCGCGACGGCCGCGCTCCGGGCCTGGAACGGCTCGAGGAGCTCGGCCTCGGCGACGAGGTGATCCTCTTCCCCGCCTCGGGGACCAGCGAGGACATCGCCATGCTCCTGGCCGATGAGAAGGGCGCCTCCGTGATCGTCGCCGTCGGCACCCATGGCACCCTCGAGGAGTTCCTCGACAAGGGCCGGGCCGGGATGAGCTCGACATTCCTCACCCGATTGCGCATCGGGTCCAAGCTCGTGGACGCCAAGGGCGTCTCGCGCCTGTACCGTCAGAGGATCTCCACCTTCCAGCTGGTGCTCCTGGCACTGGCAGGACTCGCCGCCCTCGCGGTCGCACTCTGGGCAACCCCCGGAGGACAAGCGCTCGTGCAGATCTTCGGCGCCCGCCTGGACGGACTGCTGTCCTGGTTCACCTTGCTGTTCTCACCCCGGGCCACCGGGTCGTAGGAGGGTCTCGACCCCGTGATCGATTTCCGTTACCACCTCGTCTCCCTGATCTCCGTGTTCCTGGCTCTCGCCGTGGGCATCGTGCTCGGGGCCGGACCGCTGCGCGAGAACCTGGGCGACCAGCTCGCCGGACAGGTCGAGCAGCTCCGTACCCAGCAGGATGAGCTGCGCACCCAGGCCGACGAGCTCGCCTCCCGCAACGAGCAGCTGGGCACCTTCGCCTCGGAGATCGGCCCGGAGCTGGTCGCCGACACCCTCGCGGGGCAGCGGGTCGCCGTGCTCACCGACGATTCCTCCACGGCGCCGTTCACCGAACGGATCTCGACGCTGCTCGAGGACGCCGGTGTGAAGTCCACCGTGCAGGTGGAGCTGCAGTCCGCCCTGTGGGTGCCCTCGCAGAGCCAGCAGCGCACCGACGCGCTGGACACGATCCGCACGATCGCCCCGAACCTCCTGGACAGCGGGCTGACCGATTCCGAGCAGCTGTCCCAGGTGATCGTCGCGCTCCTGACCCCGTCCCAGAGCGGTGATCTCACCTCCGAGCTGCGCACCCAGGTGTGGCAGGCGCTCACCGAGCAGCAGCTGGTCACGATCGACGGGGAGCTGCCGTCGGAGGTCGACGGCGTGCTCGTCGCGAGCGCCGCGCCCGAGGAGCTCGTGGACAGCTCCGAGGACGAGGCCGTCGCGGCCGAGCGTGCCCAGGGCCTGCTGGCGACGCAGACCTCCCTGCTGACCTCCCTGGCCGGGACCGGGGTCCCTGCTGTCGTCTCGGCGGCGACACCCCTCAACGATGCCTCCACCGGCATCCTGCGGACCGTGCGCGGTGATGCGGGCTTCGACGGACTCTCGACGACGGACAGATTGCAGGAGGCCGACGGTCCTCTCCTGTCCGTGCTCGCTCTGATCGAGCAGACCCGTGGGGGGTCGGGGGCCTATGGCACGACGGCCGATGCGAAGGATCGCCTGCCGGCGATTCCCGAGACCGCCGGCGTCGAGGACGCCGCGGCCGAGGCCGGGCAGAACGGCGACGGGAGCCAGGGGCAGGGCTCCGCATCCGACGGTGGGGGAGCAGAGTGACCTCGTCGATGCCGGGAGCATCGCGATCCTCCGGAGCGTCGCAGCACTCCGGGGCAGCTCGCATGCTGCAGGGTCTGCGGACCGAACTGCGGCGCACGAACTTCTCCGGACGCTCCGTGAGCCTTGCCGAGGGGGCCCTCGTGGTCGCCGCGGTGAGCGCCCTGGGGCTGCGCGGCCCCGGACGCCTCGATGCAGGGATGCTCGCCGGAGTCGGGGCGCTCGGCCTCGTCGATGACGTGCTCGAACCGCGACAGCGGCGCGCGGGCCGAGCGGTGTCCAAGGGACTGCGCGGACACCTCGGCGCGCTCCGGACGGGGCATCTGACCACCGGAGCGGCCAAGGCTCTCGGCATTCCCGTACTGACGCTGGCCGGCGCCGCCGTCGCGCCCGGGCCCCGGGCAGGGGCGATGGTGCTCGCCGACGGCGCTCTGGCCGCAGGGTGCGCGAACCTCGCCAATCTCCTGGATCTGCGACCGGGCCGGGCGCTCAAGGTCGTGCTTCCGGCAGCCGCCGTGCTGAGCGCGCTCAGCGCCGGTGAGGACCCGCGCCTGCGCAGCGGACGAGCGCTCGCCGTGGCGGCGCTGATCCCGGCCGCCCTGGCACTGCCGTCGGATCTGCGCGAGCACGGGATGCTCGGCGACGCGGGAGCGAACGTGCTCGGCGCAGCAGTGGGCACGGCAGCTGCACGCGCGCTCCCGGTCCCCGCACGGCTCTCCCTGCTGGGCGTGGTGGTCGCCCTCACCCTCGCCAGCGAGAAGGTCTCCTTCAGCGCCGTCATCGACTCCACCCCGACCCTTCGTGCGATCGACCAGCTGGGACGGCGCAGCTCGCCGATCGCCCCCGACGTCGACGGAAGGACTCCATGAGCACCGACGACACGGGGAACGCCGACGACACGGGGAGCACAGAGCACCTCGGGAGCACAGAGCACCTCGGGAGCACAGAGCACCTCGGGAGCACCGAGACCATGGGGAGCGCCGACAGCATGGCAGCCGTCGCGGACGGCGCGGGGGTGACGCCGCAGCCGCCCACCGGGTCCGGAATCGGGCGCACGGTGCTCCGCGGCGCCGGGTTGATCCTGGTGATCACCGTGATCGCCCGGATCGCCGGCTTCGTGCGCTATCTCGTCTTCGGCGCGAGCGTGGGCGCCGGTGATGTGGGAACTGCCTACACCACCGCGAACCTCCTGCCCAACGTGCTCTTCGAGATCGTCGCGGGCGGTGCGCTCGCCGCGGTGATCGTCCCTCTGATCGCGGGACTGGTCCCCGAGCGCGATGCCCCTGCGGAGAGCGGGACCGACGACGCCGACGACCTGCACGGAGCTGAGGGGTCCGGGACGGAAGCGCTGGAGGACGAGCCCCAGGCGTCCGCGGCTCCGGGGACAGCAGCTCCGGCGGCGGCCTCGCATCCGCCGGGCCGCCGAGATCGGTCCCGCGGGGCACTGCCGCCGAGGGCGGATCGACGCGACGGCGCCGCGCGGACCGATCAGATCGTCTCCGCCCTGCTGACATGGACGCTGCTGGGCACGTGCCTGCTCGCGGCAGCGATGATCCTCCTCGCGCAGCCCATCGCCCAGCTGCTCCTGGCCACGGACTCGACCGTCCCCGGGGGCGTGCACGTGGGGACTGTCCTGCTGCGCATCTTCGCCCTCCAGCTCCCGCTGTACGGCATCTCGGTGGTCCTCGGAGCGTACCTGCAGGCTCGCAAACGATTCCTGTGGCCGGCGATGATGCCGCTCATCTCGTCGCTGGTCGTGATGATCGCCTACCGGGTCTACGCCTGGATCGTCCCTCCGGTCGCGACGACCGCCACCATCGGCGATGGGGCCATCGCCTGGCTCGGCTGGGGGACCACCGCCGGAGTCGCCGCCATGGTCATCCCGGTGCTGATCGCCGCCGCACGCGCCGGTCTCCATCTCCGTCCGACCCTGACGATGCCGCCGCGCTACGGGCGCCGTGCGCTCTCCCTCGGAGGCGCTGGGCTCGGTGCCGTCGGGGCGCAGCAGCTCGTGCTCGGGCTCGTGCTCGTGCTCTCCATGAAGGCGGGCGGCACCGGCACGCTCCCGGTCTTCCAGTATGCCCAGGCGCTGTACCTGCTTCCCTACGCGATCCTCGTGGTCCCGCTGGTCACTGCGGTGTTCCCGCACCTGTCCGAGCTGCGTCTGGTGGGGGACACCAAGGGATTCGCCCACGTGGCCGGTGCCTCCGTGCGCACGATCATGGTGGTCGCGGTGATCGGCGCCGCGACGCTCTTCGCCGGCGGCCCGGCCCTCGAGCAGTTCTTCCGCCTCATCGACCGCGCGGGGGCCACGGGCGTCGGCTCCACAGCAGCCGCGTTCTCCCTCGGTCTGGCCGGATTCGCCGTGGCCATCCAATGCACCCGGATCCTCTCGGCCGCGCTCCGCGCCCGGGATGCACTTCTCGTGGGCTCGGTGGGCTGGATCATCGCCGCTGTGCTGATCCTGCTGCTGGTGATCCCCAGCCCCACCCGGTCGGCGGCCGAGGCGTCCACCGCCTTCGGCATCGCCATCGCCATCGGTATGGCGATCTCGGCGCTGGTGGGTCTGGCGCGGATCGCTGACGTCCTCGAGCCCGGCGGCGAACTGCCGAAGGTGCGTCGTGCCGCGATCCTCACCCCCATCGCCCTTCTGATCGGCGGGATCCCGGGCATGCTGCTCGGCAAGTGGATGATCACCACCGCCACCGGTGAACTCGCAGCAGTGCTGACCGGGATCCTGTGCGGGGTGATCGCCGCACTGCTCGCCGGCGCGGTGATGGCGGCCGCCGATCCACAGCTCGCCGCTCGTCAGCTGGGCAGGCTCCGCCGCCACGGCCGGAGCGCCGACACCGGCACCGTCGAGGACAGCACGGTGGAGCACAGCTCGGCCGAGGACAGCAGCCGATGAGCGTGATCCTGGTGCGTCCGCGCGCCAGCGGAGGGCTGGCCGCGCACGTGGACCAGGAGCTGCAGGTGCTGGCCGCTGCCGGCGTCGACGTGCGGGAGGCACCCGTGCAGATCCAGGACCGTCCGCATCTGCTCGGCGACCTGCGCACGGTCCGAGCGCTGAGGCAGTGCGTGCGCAGCGCTCCGGGGCCGGTCGCCGTCCACGCGCATGGGCTGCGCGCCGGGGCTCTGTCGGCCCTGGCTCTGCCGCGGCGCGGCCCGGTGCTCCTCGCGGTGACGCTGCACAACCGCACCGTGGGCTCGGCGCTGGTGCGCACCGTCGGACGCGCACTGCTGCAGATCACCGTGCGTCGCGCGGACACGATTCTGGCCGTCTCTCCGGATCTCGCCGAGGAGGCCCGACGGTCCGGTGCCCGCGACGTGCGACATGCCGTCGTGCCAGCTCCTGGCCGAGAGACCTCCGGCCCGGAGTGCTCTGCTCCTACGGCTCCCGCTGCTCCCACTGCTCGCACTGCTCCTACGGCTCCCGCCGCTCCTACGGCTCCCGCCGCTCCACGGGGCGAGGACGTGGACGTGGACGTGATGCTGGACGTGCTCGTCGTCGCGAGACTGGCGCCGCAGAAGGGACTCCACGACCTTCTCGACGCAGCCGCCCTCCTGCGCGCCGGCGCACCGGTACGGATCCGTGTCGCCGGGGACGGACCACTCCACCAGGAGCTGGCGTCCCGGATCGCCCGCGAGCAGCTCCCCGTCGAGCTCCTGGGGCGTCGGGACGACGTTCCTGCCTTGCTGGACGCCGCGGATCTTGTGGTCTCTGCAGCCCTCTGGGAAGGCCAGCCGGTGTGGTTGCAGGAGGCGCTCGGAGCGGGCCGAGCGATCATCGCGACCGATGCCGGGGGCACCCGGTGGGTGACAGGGGACGCGGCGCAGCTGGTGCCTGTCGGGGACGCCTCCGCGCTCGCGTCGGCGATCGAGCACCATCGCAGCATCGGTGTGCGCCGAGCTGCGGAAGCCGCCTCCCGGCGACGAGCGGCGCAGCTGCCCACGGCGTCCGACATGGTGCGACAACTGACTCAGGTGCTGTCACTCGGCGCTCAGCGATGATAGTTTGACGGTCCGTGGCAGACTCCCGTAACAGCGCATCCCCGTCCAGCACCGGAACCTCTCCCAGGATCGGCCAGCCCAGCTCGGCCAAGCCCTTCCGGAACCCCGGTATCACCAAGCACATCTTCGTGACGGGGGGAGTGGTCTCCAGCCTCGGCAAGGGACTGACCGCCTCCTCGCTCGGCATGCTCCTCAAGGCCCGTGGCCTGAGCGTCACGATGCAGAAGCTCGATCCCTATCTCAACGTGGATCCGGGCACGATGAACCCCTTCCAGCACGGTGAGGTCTTCGTCACCGAGGACGGTGCCGAGACCGACCTCGACATCGGCCATTACGAGCGCTTCCTCGACGAGAACCTCGGCTCCCACGCGAACGTGACCACGGGTCAGGTGTACTCCGGTGTGATCGCCAAGGAGCGTCGCGGGGAGTACCTCGGTGACACGGTGCAGGTCATCCCGCACATCACCAACGCCATCAAGGAGTCGATGCGCTCCCAGGCGTCCGACGACGTCGACGTCATCATCACCGAGATCGGCGGCACCGTCGGCGACATCGAGTCCCAGCCGTTCCTGGAGGCCGCGCGGCAGGTGCGCCAGGACATCGGCCGGGACAGCGTGTTCTTCGTGCACGTCTCCCTGGTGCCGTTCATCGGCCCGTCCCATGAGCTCAAGACCAAACCGACCCAGCACTCCGTGGCGGCCCTGCGCTCCATCGGCATCCAGCCCGACGCGATCGTGCTGCGCGCCGACCGCGAGCTGCCCTTCTCGGTCAAGTCCAAGATCTCCTCGATGTGCGACGTCGACCTCGACGCCGTCGTCACCTGCGCGGATGCGCCCTCGATCTACGAGATCCCGCTCGTGCTGCACGGGGAGGGCCTGGATGCCTATGCGATCCGTCGGCTCGATCTGCTCAGCCACGATGTGGACTGGAGCCAGTGGGAGTCGCTCCTGCAGCGTGTCCACCATCCCTCCTCCCAGGTGACGGTCGCCCTGGTCGGGAAGTACATCGATCTGCCGGACGCCTATCTCTCCGTCACCGAGGCCCTGCGTGCCGGCGGTTTCCATCACAGTTCCCAGGTGACGCTGCGCTGGGTCGAATCCGACCTGTGCGCCACCCCGGAGGGTGCCGCAGAGCAGCTCCGGGGCGTCGACGCGATCGTGGTGCCCGGCGGGTTCGGCATCCGCGGGGTCGACGGGAAGGTGGGCGCCCTGCGCCACACCCGCAGCCATGGCATCCCGACCCTGGGCCTGTGCCTGGGCATGCAGTCCATGGTCATCGAATACGCCCGTCACGAGCTCGGCCTGGCGGACGCGCAGTCCACCGAGTTCGAGCCGGGCACCGCGAACCCGGTGATCGCCACGATGGCCGAGCAGGCGGATATCGTCTCCGGTTCGGGCGACCTCGGCGGGACGATGCGCCTGGGCTCCTACGAGCACACACTGGTCGAGGGCTCCCTCGCCGCCCGGATCTACGGGGCCACGGAGGTCGCCGAGCGCCACCGCCACCGCTTCGAGGTCAACAACGCCTATCGCGACCGGCTCGAGGCGGCAGGGCTCCGGGTCTCCGGGGTCTCCCCGCTCAGCCCGGAGCATTCCCTGGTGGAGTTCGTCGAGCTCGATCCGCAGGTGCACCCCTACTACATCGGGACCCAGGCCCATCCGGAGCTGAAGTCCCGTCCCACCCGCGCCCATCCGCTCTTCGCCGGGCTGATCGGTGCGGCGCTCGCGCTCCAGCGGTCCACCCGTCTGCTGGAGGTGGATTCCGTGGATTCCGTGGAGCAGACCGTCACGCAGTCCGGCAGCACACAGTCCGACGACGACCAGGAGTGACCTCATGACCCTCGCAGATACTCCCGCACCCCGGCCCGTCAGCGCCCGTGGCAGAGTCCACCACGGGATGGTGTTCGACATCGTGCGCGACACGATCGAGTTCGCCCCCGGGGTGCAGTTCGACCGCGAGTACATGCGACATCCCGGCGCAGTCGCCGTGCTCGCCGTGGATGAGCAGGACCGCGTGCTCCTGATCCGGCAGTACCGCCATCCCGTCGGCCATCAGCTCTGGGAGATTCCGGCCGGGCTCCTCGACATGGAGGGCGAGGCCCCGCATCGCGGCGCGCTGCGGGAGCTCGCGGAGGAGACCGGGCACAGCGCGGCCTCGCTCAGCACCCTGGTGGACCTGCGCCCCAGTCCGGGCGGCAGCGACGAGGTGATCCGGATCTACCTCGCGACCGGGACGGCGCCGCTCGGCGACGAGGACGACTTCGTGCGGACCGACGAGGAGGCCGAGATCGAGCTCCGCTGGGTTCCTCTGGCAGACGCCGTCGCCGCGATCCTGCACGGCGACCTCACCAATGCCACCACGATCGCCGGGGTGCTCGCGCTGCAGGCGCATCGCGCCGCGACCTCGGACGGCGGGAGCGCCCCTGCGCTGCGTCCGGCCGACGCCCCGTTCCTGGAGCGCCCGGGCCACGAGTTGGCCTGACCGAGCTGGTCTGACGAGCCGGCCGACCTGGCCGCGCTGGTCGTGCCTGGCCGAACAGACCTGTGGGGTCAGGCCTCCTCGGTCAGCGCACGGTGGACGACCGGTGCTGCCTGGTCCGCCTGCCAAGGACGAGCACCGAGCTCGAGGAGGGCGGCCTCCACGGCAGACTCCTCCGGCACGTGCTCGTTCTCCCACACCCACTGGCGCAGCAGCGCCGGCTGCAGCAGGTTCTCGGGCGGCATCTCGAGGTCCTCGGCGCGCTCGCCCACGGCGGCGCGCACCACCTGATAGCGGTCCCACACCTCCGGGTACTTCTTGGACCAGAGCTTGTGCGGCGGGGGATAGGAGCGCTCGTTGCGGTCCGGGAGGTGCGCGGCGGGCAGGTCGAGCCCGGACCGGGCGGCCTGCCACCAGATGTCCTTCTTGCGGAGTTTGGCGGGCAGCGCCCGGTCGAAGGCCTCGCGCCCCCGCGGCGCCTCCTTGGCGGCCGCCACGATGTCGCGGTCCTTGATCACCCGGTGCGGGGAGAGATCCTCGGCGGCGGCGATCTCGTCGCGTCGCAGCCACATCTCGCGCGCCGCGGCCAGCTGCTTGGGCGTGCGCAGCCCGCCCAGACCATGCAGGCCGCGCCAGCTCGAGGACCGCGTCGGCCCATGATCGCGGACCCGCTCGTACTCGAACTCCTGGCGTGCCCACTCGTCCTTGCCCGCGACGCGGAGACGCTCCTCGAGGACATCGCGGACCTCGACCAGGACCTCCACGTCCAGCGCCGCATAGGTGAGCCACCCGCTGGGCAGGGGGCGCTTCGACCAGTCGGCGGCGGAATGCTCCTTCGCCAGGTGCAGCGACAGGGTGTCCTCCACGACGGCCCCGAGCCCCACGCGCTCCATCCCGAGCAGGCGTGCGGCGAGCTCGGTGTCGAACAGGCTCGCAGGAAGCATCCCGAGCTCGGCCAGGCTCGGGAGATCCTGCCCGGCGGCGTGCAGCACCCATTCGCGCTCGCCCAGCAGGGTCAGCAGCGTCGACGGCATGGTGAAGGCGAGCGGATCGATCAGGACGGTCCCGGCGGCCTCGGTGCGCAGCTGCACGAGATAGGCGCGGGAGCTGTAGCGATAGCTGGAAGCCCGCTCGGCGTCCACGGCCACGGGTTCGTCGGGAGCTGTCGCTGCGGCGTCGCACCAGGCCAGCAGCGGCTGGATCCGGTCGACGACAGGCACGACGCCGTCACGGGGAGCGGTCAGGTCGGAGACGGGTGTCTCGGTCACCGGGCGTCACCGGCTTCCTCGGGGCGCGGGGCCCTCGCATGATGGGCGGGGGCGATCGGGGCGATCCTCGGCGGTGCGGGCGGCAGGCCGCCGGCGGCGGCGAGCATGGCGGTCCACGCCGCGAAGTGCGGTGCCAGATCGGGAGCTCCGTCCGCGCTCCCCTCCGCCCCGGCCCCGTGCGGGCCGTCCGGAGTCCAGGAGACCCGCATCTCGACGTCGACGGTCGAGGGGCGGGAGGCGAGCGCGCCATAGGACTGGGAGACGACGCGGGTCGCGGTGCATCCCAGCTCGCGGGCCTCCGCATCGTGCATCTCGAGCGACTCGGTGACCCAGGACCAGGCCACGTCGCCGAGCATCGCCTCGACGGAGAACTCCGGTTCGAGCTGGGCCTGGACCAGGGCGACCATCCGATAGGTGCCGTCCCAGGCCTCCTGGCCCGCGGGATCGTGGAGGATGACCAGGCGCCCGGAGGCGAGCTCGTCGTCGTGGATCAGGATCTCCCCGGTGCACGCCCAGGTCGAAGGCGCCATCTTCGCGGGCGCGGGGATGTCGCGCCACTCGAACTCCTGTCGGAGCGGGGCGTTGGTCATGGCGTCGATGGCGGCACGGAAGGTGTCGTCGCCAGGGCGGAATCGATGGACAGACACGGTGGGAGACTAACCGCGTGCTGGAGCGCCCGAGGTCAGGCGCGCCGGAGCCGTCCCGGCCGTGCTGAGACCGATATCTCGGCGCATGATCCGGCGCGGTCGGCCGACGGTCCCGGCGCGGGCAGAGTCCTCAGGCGTCGTCGCTGTGCACGAGGCTGATCGAGTTGATGCAGTAGCGCTCGTCCGTCGGGGTCGCGAACCCCTCGCCCTCGAAGACATGGCCGAGGTGGGAGCCGCACTTCGCGCAGCGGACCTCGATGCGACGCATGCCCATGGAGGTGTCCTCGAGCAGCTCGACGGCGTCGGAGTCCGACGGGGCGTAGAACGCGGGCCAGCCGCAGTGCGCATCGAACTGGGTCTCGGCCGTGAACAGCTCCTCGCCGCATGCCTTGCAGGCGTACGTGCCGGCGGCGCGCACCTCTTCGTACTCCCCGACGCCGGGGCGCTCGGTGGCGCCCTGGCGCAGCACCTGGTATTCGGCAGGAGTGAGTCGCTCTCGCCATTGCTCGTCGCTGATCGCGAGGGGATAGGGACGGGTGCCGATGGGATCAGTGGACATCGAAGGATCCTCCGCTCTGCGGCGACGGGTCGCCGCGATCGTCCTCAGGCGCGGGCCGCAGGGCCCGGCGCCGGGTGGTGAACTCCTGTTCACACCATCGATACTAGTGCGCGGATAAGATGCGCGGTATGACGCACGACCACTCTCGGACCAGCTCGATCGCCGGCGCCCTTCGGTGGACCAGGGCCGTTCAACCGCGCTCCGAACAGGGACGATGGGCGCAGGCCGCGGTCGTCGGCGCCGTCGGGGCGGCCTCCATGTTCACCCTCAGCGCAGGAGCGCTCGCGGTCGGGGCGCGCGTGATGGCTCGCCTTCCCCTGGTCCCGATGCACAGCCTTCGTCGCCGCCCGGATCTCCCGGTGCGTGCCGTCCACGAGGACCGGGTGCACGTGGACCGGACGAAGGAGACCGAGCGTGAGGGCTACCTCGCGGTGCGGCAGTCCGGCGGCGCCGTGCACGTCCGGCTGGGGCCCGTGACCGCGCACCCCACGCCCACGACCGTCGCGCGACCGCTCCTCGGGGCGGATACGGCCGAGCCGCTCCAGGTCGACAAGGCCGCGGTCAACGGCTTCTACTGGGCGGGCACCCCGCGCACGGCCCACGGGCTGGAGACCGAGGAGGTCGAGGTCAGCTCGCCGGTGGGCCCGATGCCCGCATGGCTGGTGCGTCCCGGCCCGGCACGGGGGAGTGCACACGCCGAGGGAGAGGCACAGGGGCAGGGTCAGGGATCCTCTGACGATCCGGCTGACACCTGGGCGATCCTGATCCACGGTCACGGGTCGATGCGCGGCGAGGCGCTGCGCGTGATCCCTCTCCTGCATCGACTCGGGCTGACCAGCCTCACGATCACCTATCGCAACGACACCGGTGCGCCGGCCTCCGCGGATCGCATGTATCACCTGGGTGCGGACGAGTGGGAGGACACCGAGGCGGCGATCGACTTCGCCCTCGCCCAGGGCGCACGCCGGATCGTCCTGTTCGGCTGGTCGATGGGTGGCGGCATCGCCCTGCGCACCTCGGTGCGCACCGCCCACCGGGATCGCGTCGTCGGCCTGGTCCTGGACTCCCCGGCCGTGGACTGGCAGGACATCCTGATCTACCACGCCACCGCGCTGAAGGCCCCGAAGCCGATGCGGGACCTGGCGATGTGGATGATGACCTCGACGGTGGGGCGCCGACTGGTGCGGCTGCACGAGCCGCTCGCGCTGCACGAGATGACGCCGCAGTACTACGCGGAGCACCTCATCCATCCGACCTTGCTGTTCCACGCCCTCGACGACGCGACGGTGCCGCCTGCCCCGAGCAGGCGCCTCGCCGCGCTGCGCCCGGATCTCGTGGAGTTCGAACCCTTCGACGGGGCCTCGCACACGCGCGAGTGGAACCGGGACCCGGTGCGCTACGAGCGGCTGCTGGCCGACTACCTCGGTCGTCTGCTGGGCATGGAGGACGAGGCCGCCGAGCTCGAGGTGCCGGTGCGCGATCTGGGATCGCCCGCGCTCGAGGACTCGATCGGTCTGCGACTCTGAGACCAGCTCTCGGGAGGAGCCCAGCCCGCGGGACGTCAGGAGCAGTCCCTCAGGGCCGCGTGCGGTACCGCGAGATCGTCGCGTGGCCGCCGACGAGGAGCGAGGACAGCTCCCAGGCCGTGTCGTGGACCGCACCGGTGATCACCCGCGAGGACGAGCCTCCGACGCTCCGATGCGTCGTGGAGAAGCACAGCTCGTCCAGGACTCCCTCGGCGGCGAGCCTGCCCAGGGTCGAGGGACCGCCCTCCGCCTGGACGGCGTGCATCCCCCGATCAGCCAGACCGCGCAGGGCATCGGCCGCGCTGTCGGCGACGATCACGCGGTCCCCGGGCAGCCCGGCCCTGCGCCCTGCCGCGCGGGCGCTGCGGGCGGAGGAGATCAGATAGAGCGGCTGATCCCGATCCAGCGACGCCGGGAGATCCCCGCTGTTCGACCAGACGGCCAGGGCCGGGCGTGCGGCTCCGCCGGGTCGCCGCGAGGGCTCGAGCAGGTCGTCGCGGCCCAGCACCGAGCCGTAGTCCTCGACGCGGACAGTCGCGGCACCCACCATCACGACATCGGCGAGAGCGCGCAGCACCCCGAACACGAAGGAGTCGTCGGGATTGCGCAGAGGACCACTGGTGCCGTCCGCCCCGCTGATCGCCCCATCGACGGTCGCATTCATCATCGCCCGTACCTGCACGCCGCCGGGAGGGAGCTGCGGCATCGCGTAGAGCGCGGCGAGGGAGCGCGCCCCCTCGGCGTCGGCCGGAACGGGTTCCGGGGCAGGCAGCACTGTGCCGTCGCGCATCAGCAGGTGCACGGTCATCTCCTCGAGGTCGGGCAGCGGCGGGGTGGGACGATCATCTCACCCGGTCCCTGGTCGGGTCGGGTCGGCGGGCGCTCGCGGAACATACACTGACCGCCGTGACTGAAGCGCTCTGCGACCGACGGCCCGAACCGACTCTCGAGCGACTGCTCGCGGACCTGGTGCCTCCGCCGCGGTTCGCCCGCGCACGGCTGGACAACTATGTTCCCGACCCCGACTTCCCTTCGCAGGACGAGGCCAAGCAGCGGGTGAGCGAGTTCGCCGCGCAGCTGGACAGGCCCCAGGGCGGCGGCTTCTTCGCGAAGCTGCGGCGCCGCCCGACCGCGGCCCAGGGGATCTATCTCGACGGCGGCTTCGGCGTGGGCAAGACCCATCTGCTCACCTCCCTGTTCCATGCGGTCCAGGGGGAGCGGGTGTACGGCACCTTCGTCGAGTACACGGACCTGGTCGGTGCGCTCGGTTTCCAGCGCGCGGTCGACCTGCTCGGCGAATCGGTGCTGGTGTGCATCGACGAGTTCGAGCTCGACGACCCGGGTGACACGCTCCTGATGACTCGGCTGATCCGCGAGCTCTCCGACCGCGGCGTCGCGGTCGTGGCCACCTCCAACACTCTTCCCGATGCGCTCGGCGAGGGACGCTTCGCCGCGCAGGACTTCCTCCGGGAGATCCAGGCCATGGCGGAACGGTTCCAGGTGCTGCGCATCGACGGTGAGGACTACCGGCGCCGCGACGGCGTCACCGAGATCGTCTCCCTGGCCGAGGACACCGTGCGCGAGCACGCCCAGGCGCAGGAGGGTGCCACTCTCGACGGCTTCGACGACCTGCTGGCGCACCTGAAGACGGTCCACCCCTCGCGCTACGGGAGCATGATCGACGACGTCCCCGCGGCCCATCTGACCGGCCTGCACGGGCTGTCCCAGCATCATGATGCCCTGCGGTTCGTCGTGCTCGTGGACCGCCTCTACGACCGGGAGGTTCCGGTGCTGGTCTCTGCGGCTCCGGGGGAGGGCGGCGCGGACGCGGAGGTCTTCTCGGATCTCTTCTCCCCGGACCTCCTGCGCAGCGGGTACCGCAAGAAGTACTTCCGTGCCCTCTCCCGCCTGGCGTCCCTCGCCCACGACGGAGCCGGGCTCCTGGGGGCCGACGGAGCCGACCGAGCCGACGGGGCCGACGGGGCCGACGGGGCCGACGGGCGCGCCGGCGCGTGACACCTGACCCGGACCGGGCCGATCCCGTGCGCAGCTCCCGGTCGGAGCGGGCGCGGCGCATGCTGGCCGAGCGCATCATGGACGGTGCCCTGGTTCCGGGCACGCCCCTGAGGATCGGTGCGCTGTCGACGGAGCTCTCGATGAGCGCGACGCCGGTGCGGGAGGCGCTGAACCTGCTCACCGGCGAGAAGCTCGTCGAGTACCTGCCGATGCGAGGCTTCGTCGTGACGCGTCCGCCCGATGGCGACCAGGTGCGGACCATGGGGGAGGCGCGGCTGCTGCTCGAACCCGAGCTGGCGGCTCTCGCCGCGGCTCGTGCGACGTCCCAGGAGCGGGAGGCGCTCGCCGCGACCCTCGAGAGCACCGCCACGGCAGGCGTCGGCGCCCGCTTCCGCGAGTACGAGGGCTACCTCGCCCACTCCAGCAGCTTTCATGCCGAGATCACACGAGCAGCCCGGAATCCGTACCTGGCCTCCGCGCTCGAGGCGATCCCGGTGCACACGCTGCGGTTCCGTCGATTCGGTGACGCCGGCGTCGATGACGCAGAGGTCTCCGTACGGGAGCATCGCAGCGTGCTGACGGCCATCGCCGAGGCCGACCCGGCCGCCGCCCGAGCGGCCATGGCCGACCACGTGCGCGCCGTGACGGAGCGGGCGCTGGAGCTGCCCTGACCTCGAGCCCATCCGGCCCTGCACCGCCGCGGAAGCCCGCGCCGAGCAGTTCGTGGAGTGCTGAGCCGTCCGTGGTGCGGGATCGGTCCGTGGAGAGTGATCGGTCCGGGGTGCGCGATCAGTCCTCGGGATCCAGGTACAGCTCCTGGACGACGGTGTGGTCCTCCTGGCCGTGCCCCTTCTCGACCGTCTCGGTGTACAGGGTGAGAAGCGCGGGCAGGAGCTGGGCGGGCAGACCGACGCGCTCGCCGGCGGCGGTCGCGTAGCGGAGGTCCTTGACCTGGTTGTCGGCGGACCCGCCGAGCGAGTACTCCCGGTCCAGGAGCTTGTGCTTCTTCTGCGTCAGCACTTCGCTGCGGGCGAGGCCTCCCTCCAGCAGGGTCACCAGCTGCTGGGCGTCGAGGCCGGAGCGCCGAGCCAGACCGAAGGCCTCGGCGAGCGCCGCGAGCGTCCCGCCGACCACGATCTGGTTGCAGAGCTTGGCGATCGAGCCGGTGCCCAGCTCGCCCAGGTGCAGGACCGTCCCGCCGACCAGCTCGAGGACGGGGCGCACCAGGGCGACGTCCTCGTCCGCACCGCCCACCATGATCGACAGGGTGCCGGCCTCCGCGCCGGCGACGCCGCCGGACATCGGGGCATCGACGACGGCGATGCCCGCTGGGGCGAGGTCCTCGGCGAGCGCGCGCACCTGATCGGGCCCGCTGGTCGACATGATGACCACGCGCGCTCCGGCGGCGCCCCAGGCTGCGAGCGTCTCGTCATCCAGGAGCTCGCGGAGCTGGGCCACGTCGGGGAGCACGGAGAGGATCACCGGGGCCGCGGCCTGCGCCGGGGTGTGCGCACGGATCGCGCCGGCCGCGACGAGATCGTCGGCCCGCTGCGCGGTGCGGTTCCACACGATCGGTGGGGCGCCGGCGGCCAGGAGGGTCGCGGCGAGGGGATGCCCCATCGGGCCCAGGCCGATCACGGATGTCCGGGTGGGGACCATGGGATCTCCTTCACAAGCAGGGGGAACGGACCGTACACTTCGAATCATATTTTATATTCCGTCGCGAGGGGCGGTCGACCGCCCTCTCGCTCGTGCACAGGAGCATCCCATGGCCGTGACCCCGTACCCCGCCGCCGACTTCCCGGAGCAGCCGGCCGCCCTGGTCACAGGGGGCGCCTCCGAACGGGGCATCGGCCGTGCCACCGCGCACCGCCTCGCCCGCGAGGGCTGGGCCGTCGCCGTGATGGATCTCGACGGCCCCGCCTCCGAGACGCTCGCCGCGGAGATCACACAGCGCTACGGCGTCCCGTCCCTCGGCCTCGGGGTCGACATCTCCGACGAGGCGCAGGTGGTCGAGGCCGTCGCCCGGATCGATGCGGAGCTCCCGCAGCTGGTCGGCGTGGTCAACAACGCCGGCATCTCCTCGCCGACACCGTTCACCGAGGTCAGCACCGAGGAATGGAAGCGGGTCTTCGACGTCAACGTCCATGGCACGTTCTTCGTGACCCGAGAGGCCGTGAAGGTGTTCCGCCGTCACAGCCTGGGCCGCATCGTCAACATCTCCAGCGCCTCCGCCGAGCGCGGTGGCGGGGTCTACGGGCGCGCCGCCTATTCCGGGTCGAAGGCCGCGCTGCTGGGGCTCGCGAAGACCTGGGCGCGGGAGCTCGGCGAGTACGGCATCACGGCGAACTCGGTCGCCCCCGGCTCGATCGACACGGACATCATGGGCGGCCGGCTCACCGACGAGCGCAAGGAGGTCCTGCTCCAGGAGCTCCCCGTGGGCCGGGTCGGGACGGTCGACGACGTCGCCGGCGCCGTCCACTTCCTGCTCGGGCGCGACGGCGGCTACCTCACAGGCGTCACACTGGACGTCAACGGCGGATCCCACATCCACTGATCTCGATCCACCGACCCCGATCTCCGACGACCTCTCACACCAGGAGCGATGATGCCCTTCCCCGGAACCTTCGACGTGGACCTCTCCGGCGCGACCGCGGTGGTCACCGGGTCGACCCGCGGGATCGGCCGCGCCATCACGCAGCGCCTGCTGGACTCCGGGGCGAACGTGATCGGTCTGCAGCGCGGCGCCGGCTCCCTGGGGCCCGGCCATTCCTGCGTCGGGGTGGATCTCTCCGACCCGGCTGCTCGCGCGCAGGCCGTCGCCGAGGTGCTCGCCGAGCATGAGGTCGACATCCTGGTCAACAACGCCGGCATCAACCTCCGCCACAGCGTCGAGGACTTCCCGTTGGACGAGTTCTCCCAGGTCATGAAAGTGAACCTGGATGCGGTGGTGCAGCTGACGCAGGCCTTCGGCGGCCCGATGCTCGAGCGTGGCAGCGGACGGATCGTCAACATCGCCTCGATGCTCTCGTTCTTCGGGGGAGTCCAGGCCTCCGCCTATGCGGCGTCCAAGGGCGCGGTCGCCCAGTTCACGAAGTCCGTGGCCAATGAATGGGCCGGGCGGGGCGTCGCGGTCAACGCGATCGCCCCGGGATACATCGCCACCGAGCTCAACGTGGTCCTGCGGGAGGACGCCGTGCGCAACGACGAGATCGTCAGCCGCATCCCGGCCGGGCGATGGGGACGGGCCGACGACATCGCCGGTACCGCGCTGTTCCTGGCCAGCGAGGGCGCCGCCTACGTGCACGGGGCCGTGCTCCCCGTCGACGGCGGCTACCTGGCCCGCTGAGCCTGCCGCGCAGGCCACATGCTGTGACGGTCCGACAACCATCTGCTCGTCGTGGAAGGATCACCTCATGACTGCTCACCCGCCGCTGCTGATCGCCATCCTGAGAGGACTCACCCCCCAGGAGGCCCCTGCTGTCGGGGATGCCCTGGTCGGTGCCGGGATCACCCATCTCGAGGTGCCGCTGAACTCCCCGCAGCCCTTCGAGTCGATCCGGATCCTCGCTGAGCGACTCGGCACCGAGGCGCGGATCGGCGCCGGTACCGTCGTCGACCTCGCGGACGTGCAGCGCGTCGCCGCCGCCGGCGGGGAACTGGTGGTGGCGCCGAACACGGACCCCGAGATCATCGCCCGCTCCCTCGAGCTCGGGATGACCCCGTATCCGGGCGTCGCGACCGCGACCGATGTGTTCGCCGCGCTCCGCGCCGGGGCCCGGCACCTGAAGATCTTCCCGGCCGACGCGCTCGGCGAGAGCCTTCTGAGGGCGTGGAGCGCCGTCGTCCCCGAGGGCACCGCGTTCCTGCCCGTCGGCGGCATCACCACCGAGACCATCCCGGGATGGATCCGGGCCGGGGCGGCTGGCGCCGGGATCGGCTCGTTCCTCTACGCACCGGGGCGGTCTGCCGACGAGGTGGGCACGATCGGCGCGGACCTCGTGCGTGCGGCCCAGGGCGCACAGCAGCGAGAGGGCACGGCGCTGTAGCCACGTGATCCTCACGTGACGCCGGCACGCCCGGGCACGGAGTCCCCCGGCACGGAGTCCCCCTGCGCGGGGTCGCCCCTGCGCGGGGTCGCCTCGGCACGGAGTTGCCCTTGACCGAAGTCGCCCCTGCCGGGGTCAGCGCGCCGGGCGCTCCAGCACCTCGGGATTGAGGATATTGCGCGGCCGGCGTCCGGCGAGGACCTCCACGACGTTCTCGATCACCCGACGCTTGAGCTCGGTCTCGGATTCCTCGCTGTACCAGGAGGCATGCGGGGTGAGCACCGCCGTCGGGCAGTCCCGCAGGGCGCTGTCCTGGGGAAGGGGCTCGGTCTCGAACACGTCCAGGCCCGCGCCGCGGAGGTGCCCGGACTGCAGGGCCTCGACCACGGCGGCCGTGTCCACGACCCCGCCGCGGCTGGTGTTCACGAGCATCGACCCCGGCCGCATCCGGGCCAGGGCCTCGGTGGAGATCAGGTGATGGGTCTGCTCGGTCAGCGGCACGTGGATGCTGATCACGTCGGACCCTGCCAGGACCTCTTCCTGCGTGCGCACCGCGATCCCGTCCTCCGTGGTGGTGCCGGGCTCCCTCATCGGGTCGTAGCCGTGCACGGAGAATCCGAGTGCCCGGGCCTTGCGCGCGGTGGCGGCGCCGATGCGACCCAGACCGATCACGCCGACGGTCCGGGTGGACAGCCGGTGCAGGGGCTTCACAGGCGCGAGGGAGGTCGTCCCTGCGCGGAGGTTGCGATCCAGTTCGACGATGCCGCGGGACAGGGAGACGGCGAGCGCCACCGCATGGTCGGAGACGTCCTCGGTCCCGTAGTCGGGAACGTTGCTGACCGCGACGCCGAGCTCCGTGGCGGCGACGAGATCGAGGGTGTCCACCCCGACGCCGTAGCGTCCGATCGCCCGCACCTGCGGCAGGGACTCGAGCACGCGACGGGTGATCGGCGCGTACTGCACCAGGAGCGCATCCGCCCCCTGGGCGGCCTCGATCACCTCGTCCTCGGTGCCGGCCTGGGTGAGGACCAGGTCGACTCCGGCGGCTTCGGCGACGGCCTGTTCCTCCGTGATGCGGTCCTGGTCCAGGTCGGTGATGACGATCTTCATGGATGCTCCTCCTCGAGTCCCGACGGGTCGGCAGTGCAGTGTCGGCCGCGCACTGCCTGCAGCGCTGATCAGCTCATTCTGCGGCGAGACACAGGATCACTGCTCCCGCGTCAGCCATCTGGACGGTCCCGTCGGGGGAGAGGGTCGCCTCGCCGAAAGCGCTCAGGATCTCCAGGGCGCGCGGTGCGCCGGCGAGCGGTCCGGAGCTGCCGGCGACTGGATCGGAGCTGCCAGCGAGCGGACCGGGACTGCCGGCGAGCGGACCGGGGCCGCGGTGGGCGAGGACGCCCAGCGTGCCGCGGCGCAGCAGCACGGATTCCTCGGCGAGGATCTCGACGCTCGCGCGGTGCAGATCAGGGTCCTCGAAGGCGGGGTGGGTGCGACGCAGGGTGATGAGCGTGCGGTACCAGTCCAGGATCCGGGCGTGCTCGCCGTCCGTGCGCTCCTCATGGCGCAGGATCGAGGACTCGAAGGTGCTGGCGGCCTGGGGATCGGGCACGGTCCCTTCCCACCCCATGGCGGCGAACTCCTCGACCCGGCCCGCACTGACCAGCGGGCCGATCTCGTCGTCATGATCGGTGAAGAAGGCGAACGGCGTCGAGGCCGCCCACTCCTCGCCCTGGAACAGCATGGGCGTCCCCGGACCCAGCAGGATCAGCGAGATCGCCGCGGCATGCTGCCCCGGGGTCAGCGAGTGATGGATCCGATCGCCGGTGGCCCGATTGCCCACCTGGTCGTGGTCCTGGAGGAAGGTCACGAAGGACTGCGCGTCGTAGTGACGGCTGTCGGGGTCGACGGGGGAGCCCCAGACCTTCCCGCGGAACGTCGAGTGCGTGCCCGCATGGAGGAACATCCGGGTCAGGACGGTGGCCAGGGCCGCGGCCGATCCGAAGTCCGCGTAGTAGCCGGCACGCTCGCCGGTGATCCATGCGTGGACCCCGTGGTGGACGTCGTCTGCCCACTGCATGTCCATGCCCAGGCCGCCGGCGGCCACGGGGGTGACGGTCAGGGGATCGTTCCGGTCGGATTCGGCGATCAGCGTCAGCGGGCGCCCGGTCTCCTCCTCCCAGGAGTCGACGGCGTCGGCGAGCTCGGCCAGGACATGCTGGGGGGAGTCGTCGTGCAGCTCATGGACCGCGTCCAGGCGCAGCGCGTCGATCCCGACATCGACCAGCCACTGCCGGGCGCTGCCCACGAGGAAGTCCCGCACCTGGCGGGACCCGGGCTGATCGAGGTTCACCGCCTCACCCCACGGGGTCTCGTGCTGGTCGGTGAAGTACGGGCCGAACATCCCCAGGTAGTTGCCGGTGGGGCCCAGATGGTTGTGGACGACGTCGAGCACCACCGCGAGACCGCGCGAGTGCGCGGCGTCGACGAACCGTCCCAGACCCTCCGGCCCGCCGTAGTCCGCGTGGGTGGCGTACAGGCCCACCCCGTCGTACCCCCAGCCGCGATGGCCGGGGAAGGTGGCGATCGGCATCAGCTCGACCGCCTCGATCCCGAGGTCCACGAGGTCGTCGAGCCGCTCGATCGCCGAGTCGAAGGTGCCGCCGCGGCCGGTCGGCCCTGAGGTGAACGTGCCCACGTGCAGCTCGTACAGGACGGCTCCGCGCAGGCTGCGGCCGGCCCAGGAGGAGGGTCCGCGCAGCGCACGGGGGTCGACGACCTCGCTCTCCCCGTGCACGCCGTCCGGCTGGGACGCCGAGCGCGGATCGGGCAGCCAGAGCTCGGCGTCATCGAGCCGGAAGGCATATCGGGCCCCGGGGACGGCGTCGACGCCGGGCAGCGTGAACCATCCCTCCGGCGCGGACTCCATCGGATGCTCGACCCCGTCGATCCGGATCGTCACCGCGCTCGCCCGGGGAGCCCAGACCTCGTAGCGGTCGTACGCGCGAGGGGCCGGCCCGTCGGTGTGCGGCGTGCTCATCGGTCCTCCCCCGTCGTGCCGTCGGCTGCTGAGACCTCGTCCCGCACCAGCAGCGCCACCGGCCAGTCGGTGAGCAGCGACTGGAGCGGCACCATCCCGCCGGCGACCTCGACACCGCTGAGGAGGTCGCGCCAGCGCCCCTCGGGGAGGGCGAGCTGTGCGTCGCCCCAGCCACCCCGCTGGGCGAGACCGTGGGCGAGGCGCGTGACCACGGTCGCCGCCTCGATCTCGCCCTCTCCCACCGCACGACCGAAGGCGACCGCGTGACCCGTGGTGGTGGGCAGCGGCCGGTAGCCGGCGTCACGGCCCTGGAACAGCTCGGGCCGCTCCCGGCGCAGCACGAGGGCGCTCCGGGTCAGCCAGAGCTTCTCGTCACCGATCCCGTCGGGGCCGGCGCCCTCGAGCATCCGGGTCAGCCGCTCGGCATGCGCGGCGTGATCGACGGCGCGGCGGTTGTCGGGATCCACGAGGGAGAGGTCGATGGTCTCGTTGCCCTGGTAGACGTCCGGCACTCCGGGCATGGTCAGCTGGATCAGCTTCTGGCCGAGGATCGCCGTGCGCTGGGCGGCGTGCGTGCGCCGTGTCCAGTCGGTCAGGAGCCGGTCCACCTCCTCCGAGGCGAGGGCGGCTCGTCCGAGGTCGAGCACCTGCTGCTCGTACTCGGTGTCCTGGTCGGTCCACGTCGTGAGGGTCTTCGCCTCGCGCATCGCCTTGAGGAGGTAGCCGTCCAGACGCTCCGCCGTGATCCGCGGGGCATCGGCCCCGGGGAGGTCCCAGCACGAGACCAGGACCTGCCACAGGAGCAGTTCCATGGCGCCGTCGACGCGGTCCCCGCGAGAGGTGCTCGTGGCCCGGTCCAGGTCCTGCACCAGCATCGCCCATTCCAGGGGCTGCTCGGTGAGGACCGCGAGCCGTGCACGGACGTCCTCGCTGCGCTTGGTGTCATGGGTGGACAGCGTGGTCATGGCATCGGGATGGGTGTGCCGCTTCTCCAGCGCGTGGTCGTGGAGATCGTCCGGCTCCACCCCGATCCGTTCAGGATCCGACCCCACCTCGTTGACCGCGAGGAATCGCGTGTAGCGGTAGAAGGCCGTGTCCTCGAGCCCCTTCGCGTGCACCGGTCCGCAGGTCTGGGCGAAGCGCACGATGACCTCCGACCGCGCGGCGCTCGCCGTCCGGCCCGCGCTGCCCACCTCGTCACCGCACACCAGGGCCACCACGGTCTCCAGAGTCATGACGACGTCCTCGTCGTCGCCGAGCACCTGCAGGGCCCGGGCCGCCGCCTGGTCGATGACGGCACGTTCGGAGCCGGGTGCCGGTTCCCCGGGCACGATGTAGGCCCGATAGCGGTCCATCGCGCCGAGCAGGGCCCGCACGACCTTCTGGATGTTCCGACGGGTGGTGTCCCGCAGACGGATGTCCTCCTGGCAGATGTGGTGGATCAGCGTGGTCAGGCGTTCGAGCTCCGCCCACAGGCTCGTCGAGACGATCTGCTCGGTGGACTCGGCGGCGATCTCGGAGAAGGGGCGCAGATCCTCCGTGCGGCGCTGCCACAGGTGCGTGAGCCCGAGCGCTCCGTGCGGATCGTGGAACAGGCCGCCGACCCGCCACAGGGCGTCGTAGCCGGTCGTGCCCGCGCACGGGAAGTCCCCGGGCAGCTGCTCGTCGGCCTCCAGGATCTTCTCCACGACGGTCCAGGCCCCGCCGGTCGCCCGCTCGAGATCCCGGAGATAGCCGCGCGGATCGGTCAGACCATCGGGATGATCGATGCGGTAGCCGTCGATCACGCCCTCGCCCTGCAGCCGCAGCAGCGTCTCGTGGGTCGCCTCGAACACCCGCGGCAGCTCCACGCGGATCGCGGCGAGCGTGTCCACGTCGAAGAACCGTCGATAGTTCAGCTCGTCGTCCGCGACCTTCCAGTAGGCCAGGCGGTACCACTGGCGGTCCAGCAGATCCGTGAGTCCCAGATGCTGGGTGCCGGCGGCGACCGGGAGCACGTGGTCGAAGTACCGCACCACGGTCTCCTCGGCGGTGGTGCCGTCGGGCTGCGGGATCTCCTCGACCCCCAGCTCGATCTCGCCGTCGGCCAGCACCGACCCGATGGGTCGCCCCAGGACCGGCACCAGGATCGAGCGCTCGGAGGACGGATCGATGTCGAACCAGTCCGCGTAGGGCGACTCCGGGCCGTCGCGCAGGGTCGACCACAGGGCACGGTTGTGCCAGATCGGGGTGGGGATCGCCATGTGGTTGGGCACCACATCCACGATCAGTCCCAGGCCGTGGTCGTGCGCCGCCGCGGCGAGACGGCGCAGACCGTCCTCGCCGCCGATCTCCGTGCTGATCCGGGTGTGGTCCACGACGTCGTACCCGTGGGTCGAGCCGGGCGCGGCCTGCAGGACGGGGGAGCAGAACACGTGGCCCACCCCGAGCTGCGCGAGATACGGCACCAGGGCGGCTGCGTCGTCCGTCGTGAAGCCGGCATGCAGCTGCAGGCGGTAGGTCGACGTCGGGACGGTCCGCGGGGAGAGCCCGGGGCGGGTGGTGCCGCTGCCGGTGCCGGCCTGGTCGGGATCCGGGGACACGGTGCTCAGGTCGGGGGTGGCCATGGGGTGCTCTCCTTCGTGCCGGGAGCGCTCCCGGGCGGACTCGTCGTCTCAGGCGCGGGTGGTCTGCTCGTGGTTCCCGTCGGCGGGCTCCTCGATGTCCTCCATCGGGGCACGCATGAGGATCAGCAGGGACTGGGCGGGCCGGGTGATCGACTGCGCGGCGCTCACGGTGGCCCCGACGTCATCCGTCTCCCCGGTGCCGAGCGCGACGGTCCACTCCGCGCCATGATCAGCCGGCGGGAGGACGAAGTCGACGTCATTGCCCGAGGCGTTGAACAGGAGCAGGGCGGAATCATCGATGATGCGCTCGCCGCGGAGCGTCGGCTCGGGGATCGAGGAGCCGTTGAGGAACATCGCCAAGCACTTGTTCTGCGGGGATTCCCAGTCCTCGGCGGTCATCTCCATGCCGTCGGTGCCCAGCCACTCCACGTCCGGGAGGGCGGAGTCCGCGTCGTCCCGCACGACGCCCTGCAGGAAGCGGCGCCGACGGAAGATCGGGTGGTCACGGCGCAGGGCGATCATCTGCTGAGTGAACCAGAGCATGTCCATCTGGTCGGTGTCGAGCTCCCAGCTCATCCAGGACAGTTCGTTGTCCTGGCAGTAGGTGTTGTTGTTGCCGCTCTGGGTGCGGCCCATCTCGTCGCCGTGCAGGATCATCGGGACGCCCTGGCTGACCAGGAGCGTGGCCATGAGGTTCTTGGCGCGGCGCAGGCGCAGTGCACGCACGTCAGGGTCCTCGCTGGGCCCCTCGACCCCGGAGTTCCAGGAACGGTTGTGGCTCTCCCCGTCGTTGCCGCCCTCGCCGTTGGCCTCGTTGTGCCGGTCGTTGTAGGAGACCAGATCCCGCATGGTGAAGCCGTCGTGCGCGGTGACGAAGTTGATCGAGGCGATCGGCGTGCGGCCCGTGTGCTGGTACAGGTCGGAGCTGCCGGCCAGACGGGAGGTGAAGTCCCCGATCACGCCGGGTTCGGACCGATGGAAGTCACGGACGGTATCGCGGTAGTGACCGTTCCACTCCGACCACAGGGGCGGGAACCCGCCCACCTGATAGCCGCCCTCGCCGAGGTCCCAGGGCTCGGCGATCAGCTTGACCTGGGAGATGATCGGGTCCTGCTGGATGATGTCGAAGAAGGCGGAGAGCCGATCCACCTCGTGCAGCTCCCGGGCGAGCGTCGAGGCGAGGTCGAAGCGGAAGCCGTCGACGTGCATCTCGGTGACCCAGTAGCGCAGCGAGTCCATGATCAGCTGCAGCACATGCGGGGTGCGCATGAGCAGCGAGTTCCCGGTGCCGGTGGTGTCGTAGTAGTGCGCCTTGTCGTCCTCGACGAGTCGGTAGTAGGCCGCATTGTCGATGCCGCGGAAGCACAGGGTGGGGCCCATCTGGTTGCCCTCGGCGGTGTGGTTGTACACCACGTCGAGGATCACCTCGATGTCCGCCTCATGGAGGTTCTTCACCATCTGCTTGAACTCCTGGACCTGCTGCCCGGTATCGCCGGCGTGGGCGTACTCGTTGTGCGGGGCGAAGAAGCCGATGGTGTTGTAGCCCCAGTAGTTGCGCATGCCCTTCTCGACCAGGTGCCCGTCCTGCACGAACTGGTGGACGGGCATCAGCTCGATCGCGGTCACGCCGAGCTCGGTGAGGTGCTCGATGATCGCGGGCTCACCCATCGCGACGTAGGTGCCACGGATGTCGTCGTCGATGCCGGGATGGAGCATCGTGAGGCCCTTGACGTGGCCCTCGTAGATCACCGTGTCGTGGTACTCGTGCGCCGGCGGATGATCATTGCCCCAGTTGAAGAACGGGGAGACCACGACGGAGTGCATCGTGTGCTGCGCCGAGTCGTCGGTATTGCGCTCCGCGTGGTTCTCGAAGCTGTAGCTGTACAGCGAGGGATGGTTGCTCGCCATACCCGCGATCGCCTTGGCGTACGGGTCCAGCAGGAGCTTCGAGGGATCGCAGCGATGCCCTCCAGCCGGGTCGTAGGTTCCGTGGACCCGGTAGCCGTACCGCTGCCCGGGCTGCACCGACGGCAGGTAGACGTGCCACACGAAGGCGTCGACCTCGGTGACCTCGACGCGACGCTCGGTGCCGTCCTCGCCGAGGAGGCACAGCTCGACGCGATCGGCCGCTTCCGAGAACAACGCGAAGTTGGTGCCGGAGCCGTCGAAGGTGGCCCCCAGGGGGTAAGACTGTCCGGTCCAGATCTGCATGTGGCCAGAGTAGACGCAGAGCCCCTGAACCGGGACCGCGACGTGGGGTACCCGTCTCCCCGGCACGCGGATCCGCTGACCGGTGGGTAGCGGAGCCGTCGGCGGCCGGACAGAGGAGGGACGACGAAGGCCCCCTCGGTGCTCCGAGGGGGCCTTCCGTGGTGGGCGATACTGGGATCGAACCAGTGACCTCTTCCGTGTCAGGGAAGCGCGCTACCGCTGCGCCAATCGCCCAATGCATCCGAGGATGCGGGTGGAGGATGGAGCGGACGACCGGATTCGAACCGGCGACCCTCACCTTGGCAAGGTGATGCTCTACCAACTGAGCTACGTCCGCACATCGGCTGGGCCGACGATCGATAACTTTAGGGCGGTCCTGGCGTCCGCGCAAATGCAGGTGGCCTGCAGTGTCGGACGTCACGGGCTGACGTCGCAGGTAGATGTCTCGGGCCGGTGCCACGGACCCTCAGGTCGGCGCGGGCGGATGTCGGCGCAGTGGTGCCGGAAAGGCAGAGAGGATTCAGGGGTGGGTGCGGCACCCCGTGTGAGTGGAATAGCCCGTGTGAGTGGAATAGAGGGTCGGGTTCCGCGCCTCGGGCTCAGGGCTCCGGATTCCGGGCCCAGGGCTTCGGGCCGTGAGGCTCCGGCTCCGGTGGTCGCGGGCTGCTCGGGGGTGTTCCGGGCGCGACCGTCGGTCGGGCGGTCCGGGGCGCGATGTACGTCACGTCGGATGTGGTCTTCGAGGCCGTTGGACCTCATGTAAGCTTCTTCGAGTCCACTCGGAAGGGTGGGCGACGGCGGTGGAGACACCATCGGGCGATTGGCGCAGGGGTAGCGCGCTTCCTTCACACGGAAGAGGTCACTGGTTCGATCCCAGTATCGCCCACGACGAGTTCCTCGG
This sequence comes from Brachybacterium sp. AOP3-A1-3, assembly GCF_052378285.1. NCBI lineage: Bacteria > Bacillati > Actinomycetota > Actinomycetes > Micrococcales > Dermabacteraceae > Brachybacterium > Brachybacterium sp. AOP3-A1-3. The sequence continues at coordinate 35,279 of NZ_JBQSXM010000005.1, forward strand.
ATCTCGTTGCGCGGACGTAGCTCAGTTGGTAGAGCATCACCTTGCCAAGGTGAGGGTCGCCGGTTCGAATCCGGTCGTCCGCTCCGGGGAGCGGCGCGCTCGACGTCCTGTCGGGAGCGCCGTTTCATATAGATGCGGAAGCATCTCCGGTGGGTTGGCCGAGAGGCGAGGCAACGGCCTGCAAAGCCGTGTACACGGGTTCGAATCCCGTACCCACCTCCGTCGGTGCCTTCGGGTGCCGCCCCGGGCGATTGGCGCAGCGGTAGCGCGCTTCCCTGACACGGAAGAGGTCACTGGTTCGATCCCAGTATCGCCCACCAGCACAGAAGGGCCCCGGTCTTCGGACCGGGGCCCTTCTGCTCTCCCGCGAACACCTCTGCGAAGACGTCGACGAGGGTCCAGGTGGCGCGCAGCCCGTCGGCTCGTCGACGGGGTCCTGGCCCGATACCATCGTCCGTGGAGCCGGCATCGTCGGCCGGCTCGACCCGAACATAAGGAGCACCCCCGTGGCCCAGATCGCCATCACCCTCGACGGATCCCCCCAGCAGCTCGAGGAGGGGACCACGGGCACCGAGCTGTTCGCGGACCGGACCGAGATCATCGCCCTGCGCATCGACGCAGAGCTGCGTGATCTCTCCACGCCGCTCGCCGACGGACAGGCCGTCGAGGGCGTCGAGATCTCCAGCGAGGACGGGCTCTCGATCCTCCGTCACAGCGCCGCCCACGTCCTCGCCCAGGCCGTGCAGGTGACGAACCCCGAGGCCAAGCTCGGCATCGGACCGCCCATCACCGATGGCTTCTATTACGACTTCGATGTCGCCGAGCCCTTCACTCCCGAGTCGCTCAAGGCGCTCGAGAAGGAGATGAACCGGATCATCAAGTCCGGCCAGCGCTTCGTGCGTCGCGAGATCACCGACGACGCCGCTCGCCTCGAAGAGGCAGAGGAGCCCTACAAGCTCGAGCTCATCGGTCTGAAGTCGACCGCCGGTGACGCCGCCGAAGGGGCGAGCGTCGAGGTCGGCGAGGGCGGGCTGACCATGTACGACAACGTGGACAAGAAGGGGCAGACGGTCTGGACCGATCTGTGTCGCGGCCCGCACCTGCCCACCACCAAGCTGATCGGCAACGGTTTCGCGCTGACCCGCTCCGCGGCCGCCTATTGGCGCGGCAGCGAGAAGAACCCGATGCTGCAGCGCGTCTACGGCACCGCCTGGCCGTCGAAGGACGAGCTTCGCGCCCACCAGGAGCGCATCGCCGAGGCCGAGCGTCGCGATCACCGCCGCCTCGGCAACGAGCTGGATCTGTTCTCCTTCCCCGACGAGATCGGGTCCGGGCTGCCGGTGTTCCACCCCAAGGGCGCCACGATCAAGATGGAGATGGAGGACTACTCCCGCCGCCGCCACGTCGAGGCCGGCTATTCCTTCGTCTCCACCCCTCACATCACGAAGAAGAACCTCTTCGAGACCTCCAAGCACCTCGAGTGGTACGCCGAGGGCATGTACCCCCCGATGCACGTGGACGAGGAGGTCGACGCGGACGGCAACGTCACCAAGCAGGGCCAGGACTACTACCTCAAGCCCATGAACTGCCCGATGCACAACCTCATCTACAGCTCCCGCGGCCGCTCGTACCGCGAGCTGCCGCTGCGTCTGTTCGAGTTCGGCAGCGTCTACCGCTACGAGAAGTCCGGCGTGGTGCACGGCCTGACCCGCGCCCGCGGGTTCACCCAGGACGACGCGCACATCTACACCACCCGGGAGCAGATGCGCGAGGAGATCGCCTCCACGCTCGACTTCGTGCTGGGGCTCCTGAAGGACTACGGGCTGGACGACTTCTACCTCGAGCTGTCCACCCGCGATCCCGAGAAGTCCGTCGGCGACGACAGCACCTGGGAGGAGGCGACGGCCACCCTCGAGGAGGTCGCCACCGCGTCGGGCCTCGACCTGGTCCCGGACCCGGGCGGCGCCGCCTTCTACGGCCCGAAGATCTCCGTCCAGGCGAAGGACGCGATCGGGCGCACCTGGCAGCTGTCCACGATCCAGCTCGACTTCTTCGAGCCGGAGCTCTTCGAGCTCGAGTACGCCGCTTCGGACGGCTCCCGTCAGCGTCCGGTGATGATCCACCGTGCCCTGTTCGGCTCCATCGAGCGCTTCTTCGGGGTGCTGCTGGAGCACTATGCCGGGGCCTTCCCGGTGTGGCTCGCCCCGGTCCAGGTGGTCGGCATCCCGGTCGCCGCCGAGTACGCGCCCTACCTCGAGGAGGTCGCCGCGAAGCTCCGCGCCCACGGCATCCGTGTCGAGGTGGACTCCTCGGATGACCGCATGCAGAAGAAGATCCGCACGCACACCAAGGAGAAGGTGCCCTACCTGCTGATCGCCGGTGGCGAGGACCAGGCCAACGGCGCCGTCTCCTTCCGCCTGCGCGACGGCAGCCAGGACAACGGCATCGACGTCGACACCGCCGTCCAGCGCATCGTCGAGGCCGTTGCGACGAAGGCGCAGGTGTGAGCGAGCAGCGCGACCGCGAGGAGCCCTCCATCCCGGAGGGCTCCTCGCACCCGGGCTCCCCGCAGCCGGTCGTCGAGGACGCCCGCCGTTTCGCGGGCGTCCCGGACGACTCCCAGAGGCTGTGGACCCCGCACCGCATGGCGTACATCGGCGGCGAGAACAAGCCCACGGACCCGCACGACGACGAGCAGTGCCCTTTCTGCGCGGGGCCGCAGCGCTCGGACGAGGACGCGCTGATCGTCCACCGCGGCGAGGTCGCCTACGTGATCCTGAACCTGTACCCCTACAACGCCGGACACCTCCTGGTGTGCCCGTACCGGCACGTCGCGGACTACACGGAGCTGGATGACGACGAGGTGCGCGAGGTCGCCGAGCTGACGCGGACCGCGATGCGCGTGATCCGGCAGGTGTCCGATCCGGCCGGCTTCAACCTGGGCATGAACCAGGGGCCGGTAGCCGGGGCGGGGATCGCCGCCCATCTGCACCAGCATGTGGTGCCGCGCTGGATGGGCGATGCGAACTTCCTGCCGATCATCGGCCGCACGAAGGCGATCCCGATCCTGCTCGCGGACACCCGCCGGCTGTACGCCGACGCGTGGCCCTGAGCTAGCATGACCGAGGTCGCCGGCCCCGGGAACGGGCCGACGGCAACCGGCGAGCGGCGTGCGGGGACCACCGGCGCATCCAGGGCAGGGGAGGAACGACCTCGATGAACACGACCGGATTCCCAGTGCGCCCCGCGCACGGGACCGCTGTCCTGGACTCCGGCTACGGGTACGACGTCGAGCGCCCGGATCCCCGCGGACCTGCTCGGCTCGGTGAAGGCGGGTCGCAGCGCTCCCGACGGCGACCTCCCTGGGTGCGCTGGGCGGCCTTCGCGCTGTCCTTCCTGCTCCTCGCCGGCGGCGCGGTGCTCCTCTATCTCTTCGTCATCCTCCCGCTCGGCTTCGGCACCTCCCTGGTCGCCTTCACCGCGGCCCTGGTGCCCGTGGCCATCGTGTTCATCGCGGTGTGGTGGATCGACCGGTACACCCCGCAGCCGCGGATCTCCTTGGTCTACGCCTTCATCTGGGGTGCCGTGGGCTCGGTCGCGCTGACCTTCGTGATCGGCGGCCCCTTCACCAGCTGGATATCGCCGAGCGAACCCAGCGAGGTGACCGCCTCGTTCCTCGGCGCGGTGATCCAGGCGCCGATCATCGAGGAGAGCATGAAGTCCGCCGGCCTGATCGGGCTGCTGATCTGGGGGCGTCGCTACATCGCCGGACCGATCGACGGGGTGGTCTATGCGGCGCTGATCGCCGGTGGGTTCGCGTTCACCGAGAACATCCTCTACTTCGGGAACTCGTTCCATCAGGCGCAGGCCGCCGGCGAGGTCGACGTCTTCTGGCAGACCTTCTTCCTGCGCGGCGTGCTCTCACCCTTCGCCCACGTCTCCTTCACCGCACTGTGCGGACTGGGACTGGGCATCGCGGCGGAGCGGCGCTCGCTGATGCTGTACTTCGGGCTCGGCGTCGGCGGGCTCTCGCTCGGCATGGTCCTGCACGCGCTGTGGAACGGGTCCTCGTTCTTCCTGCCGGTCGATCCGGCGAGCCCCCTCGCCGGATTCCTGCGCTACTACGCCACGGTGCAGGTGCCGATCTTCCTCCTCCTGGCAGGGATCGTGCTCTTCCTGCGGCTGCGGGAGCGCCGCATCCTGCGCCGGCAGCTCTCGGACTACGGGCGGGCCGGATGGTTCGCCCCGTCGGAGATCGACCTCCTGGTCGCGATGGGCCGTCGCCGCAAGGCCGAGAAGTGGGCCGGCCGCCATGGCGCCGTCGCCCGCATGGGGATGCGCGACCTGATCCGCGCCTCGATCGAGCTGGGCATGCAGCGACACAGCGTGCTGCACGGACGCGCCACGGCGAAGACCCGCCGGCAGGAGCGGGAGCTGCTCGAGCGGATCACGGCCGATCGTCGCCTGATCGGATCGCTCACCGAGCCCGTCGTCCGTCGCTGACCCGCGTCTGTCCGTGACCGTCCTGACAGGGACGATGCCGCCGTGGCCCTAGAATGGATCCGCACTGCGCCGGTATCCGGCGTATTCGTCGGGAGGAGAGAGATGTCAGGGCATTCCAAGTGGGCGACCACGAAGCACAAGAAGGCCGTCATCGATGCCAAGCGCAGCAAGGCATTCGCCAAGCTGGTCAAGAACATCGAGGTCGCGGCACGCATGGGCGGGCCCGATCCCTCCGGCAACCCGACCCTCTTCGACGCGATCCAGAAGGCCAAGAAGACCTCGGTCCCCAATGACAACATCGACCGTGCCGTCAAGCGCGGCGGCGGGCTCGACGGCGGAGGGGTCGACTACGAGACCCTGATGTACGAGGGGTATGCCCCGGGCGGCATCGCCGTGCTGGTCGAGTGCCTCACCGACAACAAGAACCGCGCGGTCTCCGAGGTGCGCCTCGCCTTCAACCGCAACGGGGGGAACATGGCGGAGTCCGGCTCCGTCTCCTACCTGTTCGAGCGCAAGGGCGTGGTGACGGTCCCCAAGGGCGACCTCACCGAGGACGCGCTGCTCGAGGTCGTGCTCGACTCCGGCGCCGACGAGATCACCGACGAGGGCGAGTCCTTCGAGATCCTCTCCGAGGCCACCGACGTGGTCGCCGTGCGCACCGCGCTGCAGGAGGCGGGCATCGACTACGACAGCGCCGAGGCGCAGTTCGTCCCCACCATGCGCACCCCCGTCGACCTGGACGGCGCCCAGAAGGCGCTGCGCCTGATCGACGCCCTCGAGGACAGCGATGACGTGCAGAACGTCTTCTCGAACCTCGACATCCCGGACGACGTCGCCGAGCAGCTCGCGGACGCCGAACCCGAGTGATGAGCATCCCCGTAGTGCCGGCCGTCGCCGCACGACGGGGCGCCGTGGGGTGTCCGATCGCCCGGCGCACGACAGCACCGACAGCACCGACAGCACCGACGGCACGGACAGCACGGACGGCAGCGAGAGCGCCGCAGGCAGGGGGGGGGGAGGACCGGATGACCTTGAGGGTTCTCGGCGTCGACCCGGGCCTCACGCGATGCGGCGTCGGGGTGATCGACGCCGCCGGCGGACGCCGCGCGACCTTCGTCCACGCCGGGGTCATACGGTCCGGCACCGAGGATCCGCTGGATCAGCGTCTGCTCGCGATCGCGAGGGGTCTGCGTGCGGTGATCGAGGAGTACTCCCCGGATGTCGTGGCGGTGGAGCGGGTGTTCAGCCAGAACAACATCTCGACGGTCATGGGGACCGCTCAGGTCTCGGGGATCGCACTCCTGGAAGCTGCTGAGCGGGGAATACCCACGGCTCTGCACACACCCTCCGAGGTGAAGGCCGCGGTCACCGGCAGCGGCCGCGCCGACAAGAAGCAGATCCAGACGATGCTGGTCAAGCTGCTGGGTCTCGAGGCGCCCCCGCAGCCCGCCGATGCGGCCGATGCGGTCGCGATCGCGCTGACCCAGCTGTGGAGGGGGCCCGGCCCGGTGGCGCTGGATGCCACCGGTGGTTCCCGCACCAGCGCACAGGGCGTCTGGGCACGTGCGGAGCGCGAGGCACGACGCGCCCGGGAGCGCTCGACCTCCCGCCACTGATCGAACACTCGTTCTAGAGTGGGGCCGTGATCGCATCCCTGACCGGCCGCGTGGCCCGCATCGACCTCGACGCCCTCGTGCTCGAGGTGGGTGGCGTCGGCTACCTCGTCCGCACCACACCCCAGGCCCTGAGCTCCACCCGTCACGGCGCGGAGCTGACCCTGCACACCGAGCTGGTGGTCCGCGAGGACTCGATGACCCTCTTCGGGTTCCCGCACCCGGAGGAGGCGGAGACCTTCCGCATCGTGCAGTCCGTCTCCGGCATCGGGCCGCGGACCGCGCTCGCGGTGCTCGCGGTGCTCGAGCCCGAGGAGCTGCGCCGGGCCGTCGCCGACCAGGATGCGAAGACCATCACCCGCACGCCCGGCATCGGCCCCAAGGTCGCCAGCCGCATGCTCCTCGAGCTCGGGGGGAAGCTTCCGGCACCGGCAGGTCCTGCTGCGTCGGAGGGAACGGCGGGGGCGGCGGAGACGAGCTCCCTGCCCTCCGGCGTCGACGCTGACGTCGTGGTCGCCCTGGTGGGGCTCGGCTGGGCGGAGAAGGGTGCTCTCTCCGCCGTCGAGGGCGTCCGTGCCGGGACCGACGATCCCTTGGACGCCGCGGAGCTCCTGCGCCGCGCACTGCGCCAGCTGGGCGGCAGCCGATGAGCCCCGAGGGCGCCCCCGACAACGATCCGCGGGACGCAGGACCGCACGCGCGCGAGGACTCCGTGATGAGCCCGGAATCGGCGCCGCCGGAGCGCACCGCGGAATCAGCGCTGCGGCCCCGCCACCTCGACGAGTTCGTCGGCCAGCAGGTGGTGCGCGACCAGCTCTCGCTCGTGCTCGATGCCGCCTCCGCGCGCGGCAGGACACCGGAGCATGTGCTCATGTCCGGACCGCCAGGGCTGGGCAAGACCACGCTGGCGATGATCATCGCCGCTGAGCTCGAGGCGCCCTTGCGCATCACGTCCGGTCCGGCGATCCAGCACGCCGGTGACCTCGCGGCGATCCTCTCCTCCCTCGACGAGGGCGAGGTGCTGTTCATCGACGAGATCCACCGGCTGGCGCGTCCGGCCGAGGAGATGCTCTACATCGCGATGGAGGACTTCCGGGTCGACGTCGTGGTGGGCAAGGGGGTCGGTGCCACCTCGATCCCGCTGGATCTGCCGCCGTTCACCGTCGTCGGGGCGACGACCCGGGCCGGCCTGCTCCCCGCTCCGCTGCGCGATCGCTTCGGATTCATCGGGCACCTGGACTTCTATGCGCCCGAGGAGCTGCGCGAGGTGGTGCGGCGCTCCGCGACACGGCTCGAGGTGGACCTCGCCGACGAGGCGTCGCAGGAGATCGCGTCGAGGTCCCGCGGGACCCCGCGCATCGCGAACCGGCTCCTGCGCCGGGTGCGGGACTGGGCACAGGTGCGCGGCAGCGGGCGCCTGGACCTGGCCGCTGCGAAGGAGGCGCTGCGCGTCTACGAGGTCGACGACCGCGGCCTGGATCGTCTGGATCGCGCTGTGCTCAGTGCTCTGTGCGGGCGATTCGCCGGGGGGCCGGTGGGTCTGTCGACCCTGGCTGTGGCCGTGGGGGAGGAGATCGAGACCGTCGAGACCATGGTCGAGCCCTATCTCGTGCGGGAAGGATTCTTGCTGCGCACCCCACGGGGACGGTCCGCCGCCCCGGCAGCCTGGACCCATCTGGGGCTCGAGGCTCCGGCCGGAGCCGCGGGGGCGGCCCCGATGCTCGGGCGTTTCTGACCGAGTCCTGCCGCCGCTTCCCGTCCGGATCCCGGCTGGGAAGCATGCCCGGGGGCGGCAGGTACAGTGGGGCGGTCAGTCGTCCGCGGCAGGACGGGCAGGGAGCATGCGCTCCTGGGCACGTCGCTGTCCGCCGAAAGGAAATCCGTGGAATCTCTCCTCCCGCTCCTGCTCATCTTCGCAGTCATGATGCTGCCCCTGCTGTTCATGTCGAATCGCCAGAAGAAGGCGCAGGCGAAGCAGCGTGATGCGGTCTCGCAGCTCGGCATCGGGGACGAGGTGCGCACGCACTCCGGGTTCTACGGTCTGATCGTGGACTCGTTCGACGATGTCGTCATCCTCGAATCCGAGAACGGCGCCCAGACCAAGTGGGCCCGCCAGGCGATCGCCATGGGCGTGGACCCCGTCGACGCCGATGCGGCCGACGCGACCACCGAGGACGAGACCGTCGAGTCCGAGCTCGACCGCGGCACGAACCCCGGCGTCACCGTGGCCGACGACTTCGCCCGCCCTGAGGACCAGCGCGACCGCTGATCCCTCCGGAGGTGCGCCCGTCACAGGACGTGATGGCGCGCATCTCCACACGTAGGTGGCCAGGTGGTGTTCCCGCATGCTGCGGTACCCGGCCCCACGACTCCGAGCGTCTGCTCGGTCCGACTTGTCCGTCGTCCTGAGGAATCCTGCCCCATGCCCGCACGTCGCATCGCCCTCATGGCCCTTGCGGTGCTGATCCTGCTGCTGGGCGGCGGGATCGGTGCCGGGGTCTGGAAGGGGGGCTGGCAAGCCGCTCCCAAACTCGCCCTCGACCTCGAGGGCGGCACCCAGATCATCCTGCAGACGCAGTCCCGCGACGGCGCCGAGGTCGACAGCACTGCCATGGAGCAGGCACGCCAGATCATCAGCCAGCGCGTGAACGCGATGGGTGTCTCCGAGACCGAGATCAGCGTGCAGGGCGGGACGAACATCGTCATCGATGTCCCCGGCACCCTCGACCAGGAGACCTCGAAGGCCATCCGGCAGACGGCCTCGATGTCCTTCCGTCCGGTTCTGGGGGTCGTCGCCCCCGAGAGCACGACAGAGGGCCAGCCCTCCGACGGCGGCGGCGCCTCCGACGGCGGGTCGGCGTCCGATGCCGGGGGAGCGGACGGCAAGGAGACCTCGTCGGCCCCCGCGGATCCGTCCGAGATGCAGTTCGACGGTCTGGTCAGCGATGACACCGAGCAGGCACCGCCCGAGGCACCGGCCGAAGGCGAGCTGAAGTACCCGGCCTGGTCGATGGAGTGGATGACTCCCGAGATCCAGACCGAGCTGATGGAGGCGGACTGCACGGACCCCAGCTCCCAGCAGGAGACGGTCTCCGCGACCCCTGCCGATGAGCCCGTCGTGGCCTGCGACCCCGACGGCACGCAGAAGTTCCTGCTCGGCCCCGAGGTCGTCGCGGGCTCCTCGATCTCCAGCTCGAGCGTCGCGGCCGATGTGAACCCGACCGGTCAGTCCACGGGCTTCTACGTCGTGAACATGAGCTTCAAGGAGGACGCCGCACAGTCGTTCTCCGACATGACCAAGGCGCTGTACAACGGTGAAGGTGCCAGTCCTGCCTTCGGCATCGTGCAGGACGGCATGGTCATCTCGGCGCCCCAGGTGCAGGAGCCGTCCCCGGGCGGCGAGGCGTCCATCTCCGGTGACTTCTCGCAGGACCAGGCGAGCCAGCTCTCCGATCAGCTGCGCTTCGGCGCGCTTCCGCTCGAGTTCGACGTCGCCTCCGAGCAGCAGATCTCCGCGACGCTGGGCACCGATCAGCTCCGGATGGGACTCATCGCCGGTCTCATCGGACTGGCTCTCGTGGTCGCCTACGCCTTCGTCCAGTACCGCACGCTCGCGCTCGTGACCACGACGAGCCTGATGGTCATGGGCATGCTCACCTATGCCACGCTCACGGTGCTCTCGAACATCCCCGACATCGGGTATCGCCTGTCCCTCGCCGGGGTCGTCGGCATGATCGTCGCTGTCGCGTTCACCGCGGACTCCTTCATCGTCTACTTCGAACGTGTGCGGGACGAGATCCGTGACGGACGAGGGATCGTGGGCGCCGTCGACCATGGCTGGGACCGTGCCAAACGCACGATCCTCGCCTCGGACTCGGTGAACCTGATCGCCTCGGTGGTCCTCTACCTGCTCTCGACCGGTGGCGTGCGCGGCTTCGCCTTCGTGCTCGGGGTGACCACGCTGCTCGACCTTCTGGTCGTCTTCCTGTTCACCCATCCCATCCTCCAGGTGCTCGTGCGCACGCGGTTCTTCGGCAAGGGACACCCCTGGAGCGGTCTGGATCCGGCGATGCTGGGCCGGCAGGTCCCCGCCTATGCGGGCCGTGGCCGGGTGCGGACGCTCGAGGAGCGCGGCGAGATCGAGGAGGAGGGACCGCGGGAGACGCTCGCGGAGCGCAAGGCTCGCCTCCGCCGAGAAGCAGCCCCTCAGGACGAGGCGCCCACGGCGGCGTCCGCCGACGGCGGCGGGATCGACCCGATGGATGACGACACCGAGGAGACGAGCCGATGACCGCGACATTCTCCCGGTTCGGGAACGACCTCCACGCAGGTCGCCGCACCGTCCCGATCGTGCGTCGCCGCCGCACCTGGTATCTCTTCAGCCTCATCGCGATCGTGCTCCTCGCCGGTATCGCCGGGCTGCGTGGCCCGAACCTCGGCATCGAGTTCACCGGCGGGTCCGAGTTCCAGATCGCGGGCGTGGCCGATACCGACCAGGTCGCGGCTCGGGACACGGTGCGCGATCACCTTCCCGACAACGAACCCAAGATCACGGTCCTGGGGCGGGACACGATGCGCGTCCAGACCGAGCAGCTGGACTCCGCGGAGACCGCCGCACTGGCGGAGGACCTCGCCACGGCTTACGACGTCCCCGTCGATGCGGTCTCGACCTCCTACGTCGGCCCGGTCTGGAGCGGCGATATCACGCAGAAGATGCTGCGTGCCGTCGTGGTCTTCCTCGTGCTCGTCGCGGTGACCATGGCGCTGTACTTCCGCAATCTGAAGTCCTCGTTGGCGGCCATGGGCGCCCTGTTCCACGACATGCTGATCACCGCCGCGGTCTACGGCGTGGTCGGTTTCGAGATCACCCCGGGCACGGTGATCGGGTTCCTCACCGTGATGGGCTACTCGCTGTACGACACCATCGTGGTCTTCGACAAGGTCCGCGAGAACGTCTCGGGGCTGACGGATCAGACGCGTGCGAGCTTCGCCGATCAGGTCGAGCTCGCCGCGAACCAGACCCTCGTGCGGTCGATCAACACCTCAGTGGTGGCCCTGCTCCCGGTCGGCTCGATCCTCGTGATCGGTGCCTTCCTGCTCGGCGCCGGCACGCTGAAGGACATCTCCCTGGCACTGTTCATCGGCATCATCGCGGGCACCTACTCCTCGATCTTCCTCGCACCGGGCTTCCTCGTGGACCTGCGCCGCAAGGAGCCGGAGATCGCCGCGCACACGGAGAAGGTGCACACGGCCCGTCGCAGCGGCGGCACGGGCGTCGGCACCGCCGGCGATCGACTGATCGACCGCGCCGACGACGCTGACGACGCCGACGATGCCGATGCCGATGATGCCGACGACCTGCCTGCAGGCAACGCCGAGGACGTCACCGATGACCGGGTCGAGGAGGCCTCCGCGCCCGCCTCGGACCAGCAGCCACCGGTCGCAGCGCCCGTGCGTGACGCGAGCCGGCAGCCGCGACGGAGCTCCCGGAGACGGCGCCCTGCCTCAGGAGAGGGTTCCCGATGAACGAACAGGTGGCAACGCCCGAGGAGATCGAGGCGCTGCGCGCGACGCATATCTCCGAGTACCCGGACTTCCCCCAGCCCGGGATTCTGTTCCGCGACATCACTCCACTGCTGCGGGACGCCGAGGCCTTCCGCACGGTGATCCGGTACTGGCTCTCGCTGCTTCCCGACGACATCGAGTACGTCGTCGGGACCGAGGCCCGCGGTTTCGTGGTCGGAGCGCCCCTCGCGTACGAGCTGGGCGCGGGATTCGTCCCGGTGCGCAAGGCCGGGAAGCTGCCGGGGGACCCCGCCAGCCTCAGCTATGACCTCGAGTACGGCAGTGCGGTCGTGCAGATCCCTGAGGGGTCGCTCCCGAGAGGTGCCCGCACCCTGATCGTCGATGACCTCCTGGCCACCGGCGGCACCGCGGCGGCCACGCTCGAGCTGACCCGGCGTTTCGACGTCGAGGTCGTCGGCGTCTCGTTCCTCCTCGAGCTCGAGGGGTTGCACGGCCGCGAGAAGCTGCCCGATGTGCCTCTGACGAGCGTCTGGTCGCTGCCGAACTGAGCCGTCCTCCTGCACCGTTCTGCAGGGTGTCCGCGGACCGCGGACCGCGGACGGCGGTCCTGGGCTCGGTGACCCGCGCGTAGACTGGCGCTCCTAGAGCAGGAGGTGTGCAGTGCAGGAGCGGCCCGCATCCGAGACCACGGGAGACGGCGTGGAGACGCCGCGCGCCCCGTCGCCGGCCTCGCCGAACACCCGACCGATGACGCAGGGACCCCGGAAGTCGCGTTCCCGGCTGGCCTTCTTCTCCTCGCGCTCCGGCACCCCGACCGATCCGCTGCTGTCTCCGCTCCTGGAGACCATGTCCGCTGTGAATCCCAAGGAGAGCCTCGTGCTCGTCCAGCGGGCCTACACGGTCGCGGAGCGGGCTCATCGCGGGCAGACCCGCAAGAGCGGGGATCCGTACATCACCCACCCTGTCTCGGTCGCGACCATCCTCGCCGAGCTCGGTTCGCCGGCCGACGTGGTGGCGGCGGCACTCCTGCACGACACGGTCGAGGACACCGACTATTCCCTCGAGCGGCTCCGCGCGGAGTTCGGGGAGGTCATCGCCGTCATGGTCGACGGCGTGACCAAGCTGGACAAGGTCACCTACGGCGAAGCCGCGCAGGCGGAGACCGTGCGCAAGATGATCGTGGCGATGAGCCGCGACGTCCGGGTGCTGCTGATCAAGCTCGCTGATCGGCTCCACAACGCACGCACCTGGAAGTACGTCCCGGCCGTCTCTGCCGAGCGCAAGGCCAAGGAGACCCTCGAGATCTACGCGCCCCTCGCGCACCGGCTCGGCCTGAACACCATGAAATGGGAGCTCGAGGACCGTTCCTTCCAGGTCCTCTACCCCAAGGTCTACGAGGAGATCGTCGCGCTCGTCGCCCAGCACGCCCCCGCCCGGGAGCAGTATCTGAAGCTGGTGTCCTCCAAGATCCAGGAAGACCTGAAGAAGGCCAAGATCAAGGCGGAGGTCACGGGCCGTCCGAAGCACTACTACTCGATCTATCAGAAGATGATCGTGCGGGGCCGCGACTTCGCCGACATCTACGATCTGGTCGGGATCCGGGTGCTCGTCGACTCCGTCCGCGACTGCTACGGGGTGCTGGGCACTCTGCATGCCCGGTGGTCCCCGGTCCAGGGCCGGTTCAAGGACTACATCGCCCTGCCGAAGTTCAACCTCTACCAGTCGCTGCACACCACCGTCATCGGGCCCACCGGCAAACCGGTCGAGGTGCAGATCCGCACCCGGGAGATGCACCGACGCGCGGAGTACGGCGTCGCGGCGCACTGGAAGTACAAAGCGATGGCCGTGGGCACCGACAGCGGCGACTCGAAGCCGGTGAGCAACGAGGCCGCCTGGCTCCGGCAGCTGATGGACTGGCAGAAGGAGACCACGGACTCCGGCGAGTTCCTGGACTCGCTGCGCTTCGAGATCAACACCCAGGAGGTGTACGTCTTCACCCCGAAGGGAGACGTGCTGGCGCTTCCGCAGGGATCCACCCCGGTCGACTTCGCCTACACCGTGCACACGGAGGTCGGGCATCGGACGATCGGTGCACGCGTCAACGGCCGACTGGTGTCGCTGGAGTCCGTGCTGTCCACCGGGGACGTCGTCGAAGTCTTCACCTCGAAGGCGCTGGAGGCGGGCCCCAGCCGGGACTGGCTGGGCTTCGTGAAGTCCCCTCGCGCACGCAGCAAGATCCGTCATTGGTTCTCCAAGGAGCGTCGCGAGGAGGCCCTCGAGCGGGGCAAGGAGGATCTCGCCAAGGCCCTGCGTCGCCAGGACCTCCCGATGCGCCGGCTGCTCACGCACGAGACCCTGGCCACGGTCGCGTCCGACCTGAACCTCCCGTCGGTGGACTCCCTGTACACGTCCATCGGTGAGGGTCATACCGGGGCGCAGCACGTGGTGGAGAAGCTGCGTGCGGTCTTCGGCGGATCGGACGGCGCGGAGGAGGACGTCGCGGAGATGACGCTGCCGTCCCGCGCACGGTCCCGTCCCCATCGCGGGGACCGCCACACCACGGAGTCCGATCAGGGCGTCGTCGTCGACGGGCAGACGGACCTCTGGGTCAAGCTGGCCAAATGCTGCGCCCCGGTGCCGGGGGATCCGATCGTCGGCTTCGTGACCCGGGGGTCGGGGATCTCCGTGCACCACACCAGCTGCACCAACGCGATCCAGCTGCAGGAGCAGCAGCCCGATCGCATCGTGGACGTGAAGTGGTCCGGCCGTCACAGCGCCGCCTATCTCGTGCACATCAAGGTGGAAGCGCTCGATCGGCCGCGCCTGCTCACCGATCTCGCCCTCGTGATCTCCGAACAGCAGGTCAATCTCCACTCTGCGGCCGCGCAGTCCAACACCGACCGTCTGGCCACGACGTTCTTCTCCTTCGAGCTCGCGGACCCCTCGCATCTGCAGTCGGTGCTGGCCACCGTGCGCCGCGTCGAAGGTGTCTACGACGTCTACCGGGTGACGGCCGACGGCAAGCCCGTCGGCACGGCCGAGCCGCTCTCCGTCTCCTGACCGCAGGGGCCGCGACGTCGGCTCATGCAGCCATCGACGGCGGCTCCAGCAGTGTTCCGACGCGCTCGCGGGCTGCTCCGGCACCGGGATAGCGCTCCATCCGCTGGAGCCGCCGGCGGATCGCGGCCTCGGTGACGTGGCCGTCGTGGATCAATCCGGACAGCCATGGCGCCGCGACGTGGTCAGGTGCGAACCGCAGCAGATCCACGGCCGTGCGCAGCGGACCTGTCACCGGAGCCCCGCCGATGGTCTCCACCTCGCGGGGATGCAGGCGTGCCGTACGCACGGTGGCGCCGACGAGTGATCCCCGATGGGCGGGGGAGAGGAGCTCGGCCGGCGCCGGTGGGTCCCCTCCGAGCGCGACCCAGGCCGCCGAGGGGCCGGCGATGACGTAGTAGGACTGCAGGCGCGACCCCAGTGCACATCCCAGCGCGAGGGCGCGCTGGATCGAGGTACCCAGGATGTCCGGAGGAAGGAACACGCCGGGAAGGATCCGGGCGAGCAGCTGCTGCTCGACCATCCCCGCCGTCGACGGGTTCTCCTCCCACCGCTCGAGGTGCGCGGCGAGCGGGACGGCGAGCTCCGCCGCATGATGGGACCAGGCGGCACAGGCGCCGGTCAGGGGAAGGGCATGCCTGCCAGGTCGGTCGGGAGTGCCAGGTCTGCCGGGAATTCCGGTTCCGCCGAGAAGACCTGACCGACCGGGAACGGCGGGAGCGGCGGGATCAACCGCGCGACGGGAACCAGCGCCCCGTTGCTGCTCTTCGCGTCCGCTCTGTGTCATGGACCGACTCTTGCTCCTCTGCGCACGGACGGCAAACGCCCCGCCTGCCACTGTGGACAGACGGGGCGGGGGAGGAACGGTCCTGCCCGGAAGTCGGCTCAGCTCAGCTCAGCGCGGCTCAGCTCGGTTCAGCTCCAGGGCAGCACACGATCAGTCGAGATCGCGTGCGGACCGCTCGATGACGGCCAGCCACTCCTTGCGCGCTTCGAGGGCGGTCTCCGCCTCGGCGATCTTGCGAGGGTCGCCGCCGGCACGAGCCTTGTCCAGAGCGTCCTCGTAGGAGGCGATCGCGGAATGCAGCTGCGAGGAGGCACCTTCCACCCGTGCCTTGGTCCGCGGGTCGGTGCGGCGCCATTCGTCCTGCTCGGCGTTCTTCACGGCCCGTTCGACGCTGCGTAGGCGGTCGTCGACGCGTCGCATGTCCGCCCGCGGAACCTTGCCTGCTTCCTCCCAGCGGTCCTGGACGGACCGCAGCGCAGTCTTCGCCGCGTCGAGGTCCTTCGCCGGGTCGATCGCCTCGGCCTCGGCGAGCAGCGCTTCCTTCGTCTCGAGGTTCTTGCGCTGCTCCTCCTCGGTCTCGTGGAGGTCGGCGTTGCGAGCCGTGAAGAAGCGGTCCTGGGCGGCCTTGAACCGCTTCCACTGCGCGTCATCCTTCTTGCGGCTGCCGCGCGGTGCCTCGCGCCACTGGCTCATCAGATCCTTGTAAGCGCGGACCGTCGGACCCCAGTCCGTCGAGTCCTGCATCTCCTCGGCG
This sequence comes from Brachybacterium sp. AOP3-A1-3, assembly GCF_052378285.1. NCBI lineage: Bacteria > Bacillati > Actinomycetota > Actinomycetes > Micrococcales > Dermabacteraceae > Brachybacterium > Brachybacterium sp. AOP3-A1-3. Next base: position 51,519 of record NZ_JBQSXM010000005.1, read on the forward strand.
CGCGCGATCAGCGCTTCCTTGGCGCCTGCCGCCGCCGTGTGCTTCTCGTCGAGCTCGGAGAAGAACTGCTTGCGCATGCGATCGAAGGTCGCGCGCGCCGCCGAGAGCCTCTTCCACAGGCCTTCCTCGGTGGGACGGTCCAGGGACACGTCCTCGGCCTGCATCGACTTCCACGTGGGGACCATCTGACGCATGGTCTCGCCGGCGTTCTTCCAGGAGAGCTGTTCCGGATCCGTGGCGACGAGCGCCTCGATCGACTCGACGAACTCGGTGCGTCGCTGCACGGAACCAGCTCGCTCCTCGGCACGCTTGGCCTCGAGCTCCTGGATCTTCTCCTTGGCCTTCTCGCGCAGCTCGTGCGCTCGTGCGCGCAGAGCCGGGATGTCGCCGACGACCTGCGGCTCCTTCATGTTCTTGCGCAGGTTCTCGAGCAGCCGGTTGAGCTCGTTCTGGGTGTGCTCGGGAGCGTTCAACGTGGTCTGCGTGAGATCCAGGAAGGCCACGAGATCGAGGTAGGCACGGGCGAACGGATCCAGCGCCTGGTCATGGTTCGACTCGGTCGTGGTGCCGACGGTCCGGACCTGCGTGCCGTCCTGCACCGTCACCGACCCGTCCTCGGTGACCGCGCCGAAAGCCTTCGCGGCGGCGAGCTGCTCGGGGTCGTACTCGGTGACGGGGGGCATCACCGGCAGCAGAGCGGCACTGGGCTTCTTGCCGGCCAGGGCGGCCGGCGACGGGATTCCGGGCTTGTGGCCCGGCGCCGGACGCGGCGCGGCCGCGGGCGTCGGGCGAGCGGCGGGAGTCTCTGCGCTCTCGGTGCTCTCCGCGGTCTCTGCGTTCTCCGGGGTCGTCTGAGGGGTGGTCTCCTCGGCAAGTGCCGTCCCCGCGGCCTCCTCGGACTCCGAGGTCGCGGCCGGCTCGGACTCCGAAGTGGCGACCTGCTCGGGTTCCGGAGCGGCGGCCGGCTCGGCTTCCGTCGTGGCGGCCTGCTCGGGTTCCGGAGCAGCGGCCTGCTCGGGCTCGGCGGCGGTGACGGGATCCGCGGCGGAGGCGGGCTCCGTCTCCGGTGCAGCGGCAGACTCGATATCCGTCGTGGCGGCCGGCGCCAGCTCTGCTTCCGGGGCCGGTGCGGACTCCGGGGCCGCTGCTGGCTCGGACGAGGTGACGGCCTCGGGGGCGGTGGGCTGCTCGACAGCCGGATCAGTGGTCTGATCGGCGGGGGTCGATGCGGGGAGGGGAGTCTCGGACTCGCTCACGATTGAGCTCCTTCGGAGGGGATCCGCTGCAGGGCGGGACACTGCCACCATGATCGGCGGCCGGGCTGGTACGCGGACGTGCCCCGCATGACGGAGCGCACCACGTCCCGGAACTCTACCGTGACCGGCGCGTCGGGATCGCCCTGTCCGGGGTCGGCCCCCACGGTCGGCGTCGGGGATACTAGGAACCGGCCGCCCAGGCCGACGACCGACGAAGGATGTGCACGCAATGGCGAAGACCTCGAAGAACTCAGGACTGTCCGGATTCCCCGAGTGGCTCCCTGCCGAGCGACTCGTGGAGCAGCACGTGATCGACGTGTTCCGCGAGGTCGCCGAGCTCCATGGGTTCTCCGGCATCGAGACGCGCGCGGTCGAGCCCCTCGACCAGCTGCTGCGCAAGGGCGAGGTCGACAAAGAGGTGTACGTGCTGCGTCGTCTCCACGCCGAGGAGGGCTCGGAGGATGCCGGTGCCGACCCCGCCCGTACCCTCGGCCTGCACTTCGACCTGACGGTGCCGCTGGCCCGGTACGTCCTTGAGCACCAGAACGAACTGGTCTTCCCGCTGCGCCGCTTCCAGATCCAGAAGGTCTGGCGCGGTGAGCGGCCGCAGGACGGACGGTTCCGCGAGTTCTACCAGGCCGATCTCGATGTCATCGGCCAGGACACCTTGCCCGGGCACATCGAGGCCGAGGTCGCGGTGGTGATGGCCGAGATCCTCGACCGTCTGCCGCTTCCCCCGTTCACGATCCACGCCAACACCCGTCGGCTCTCCGAGGGGTTCTTCCGCTCCCTGGGTCTGGAGGACCACACGGCCGTGCTGCGCAGCCTCGACAAGCTGCCCAAGATCGGCGCCGACAAGGTGCGCGATCTGCTGCTGGCCGAGACCGGGGCGACCCCGGAGCAGGCCCAGGCGTGCCTGGACTTCGCCGCGATCCGCACCCGGGACGCCTCCTTCGCCGACAGGGTGCGCGAGCTCGGCGGCACGGGTGAGATGGTCGAAGAGGGCATCGCCGAGCTCACGGCGGTCCTCGAACGGGTCGAGGCCGTCGTCCCCGGCGTGATCCTCGCGGATCTGTCGATCGCCCGTGGGCTGGACTACTACACCGGGACGGTCTTCGAGACCTTCGTCAGCGGCCACGAGAACCTCGGCTCGGTCTGCTCCGGAGGGCGCTACGACTCGCTGGCCGCGGACAATCGGCACACCTATCCCGGGGTCGGGCTGTCCATCGGGCTGTCCCGTCTCGTCTCGCGGATGCTGTCCGCAGATCTCGCCCGCGCCACTCGCGCCGTACCGACCTGCGTGCTGGTGTCCGTCGCCGATGAGGAGGCCCGCCATCTCAGCGACGACGTCGCGCGGAGCCTGCGCGCTCGCGGCGTCTCCTGCGAGGTCGCGCCGACGGCGGCCAAGTTCGGCAAGCAGATCCGGTACGCCGATCGTCGTGGCATCCCTTTCATCTGGTTCCCCGGCGACGCCGGCGAGCAGGGGGAGGTCAAGGACATCCGCAGTGGTGAGCAGTCCGTGGCGGATCCGACGAGCTGGGAGCCCCCGGCCGCGGACCGCACGGTGCGTGTCGTCTCGGCACCGCTGGCTCAGGACTGACGTCCGAGCAGGACGGGCCTCCGCGCAGGACTGGTATCCGATGAGCTGAGTCACATCGCGGCGCTGCGGGAATGATCCGCGGCGCCGCGGCGTTCCACCGGTCATGGCTACCGTCACGCTGACCGCAGAGAACCACGATACGACCGTCGAGGACGGCATCGTCCTGATCGACTTCTGGGCGGGCTGGTGCGTGCCGTGCCAGCGCTTCGCCCCCATCTTCGAGGAGTCCTCCGAGACTCACGAGGACGTCACCTTCGCCAAGGTGGATACCGAGGACCAGCAGCAGCTGGCCATGCGCTACGGCGTCACCTCCATCCCCACCCTGGTCGCCTACCGCGAGGGCATCCCGGTGTTCTCCCAGGCCGGCGCTCTTCCGCAGTCCGCCCTCGAGGACCTCATCGGTCAGGTCAAGGGCCTGGACATGGACGAGGTCAAGAAGGCCTACGCCGAAGCGCAGGAGAACGAGAAGGCCTGATCAGGCCCCGATCGACGCGGAGCCGAAGCGGCTCCCACCACGACGAGAAGGCCCCTCCTCCGAGTAATCGGAGGAGGGGCCTTCGTCGTGCGTGGACGGTCCTGCGGGGGCCGTCCTGCATGGGCGATCCTGCCCGGGCCGGAGGGCCCGGGCGGACCGATCAGCTGTCGGAGGACCGCCGGAAGGGCTTGCGCTTGCCCTCGTAACGGCTGCCGCTGTCATGCCGGCCGCCGCTGCTCTCGGGGCGGCCGCCCCGAGCACCGCCCCCGCGGGGACCGTTGTCCGGACCGATGCGCAGCGAACGACCGCCGACGCGGGCCTTGCCGATGCGCTCGATCTGCGCCGAGTCGAGGGAGCCACGGATCTGCACCAGTGCGAAGGTCGGGAAGATCTGGATCTTGCCCACGTCCTTGCCGTTCAGGCCGCCCTCGCCGGTGATCGCGCCGACGATGCTCGGCGGACGTGCGCCGTGGGTGTGGCCCACTCCGATCTTGTAGGAGGTGTAGCCCTTCTCCGGCTGCATGGACTCGGCGCGCGGGCCGCGGTCGCCGCGACCGCGGTCATCGCGCCCACGGTCGTCGCCGGAGAACTTCGAGGCGGTGAACTCCTCGTCCTCGGACGGGGCACCGGGGCCGTCGTCGCCGACGGACATGGCGCCCAGTGCCGCAGCGAGCTCGAGCGGATCGATATCGTTCTCGGCCACGTACTGACCGACCAGCTCGCGGTACAGCTCGAGGCGACCGCGCTCGACGCGCTCGGGAACCTTGGTCAGCAGCGCGGCCAGACGGTGCTTGGAGACGTCGCGGGGCGACGGGATGACCGCCTCCTCGAGGGTCTGCTTGGTGGCGCGCTCGATGTTCTTCAGCGTGCGTCGCTCGTGGGGGCCGATGAAGGTCAGGGCCTCGCCCGAGCGGCCGGCGCGTCCCGTGCGGCCGATGCGGTGCACGTAGGACTCCGGCTCCTTGGGCACGTCGAAGTTCACGACGAGTCCGATCTTCTCGACGTCCAGGCCGCGGGCGGCGACGTCGGTCGCGACGAGGACCTGCAGCGATCCCTCGCGCAGGCGCTCCACGATCTTCTCGCGCTCCTTCTGGGGAACGTCGCCGCTGATCGACGCGGCCACGAGTCCGCGCCCGACGAGTGCCGTGCCGACCTCTTCGGCGGCGGCGCGGGTGCGCACGAACACGATCGCGGCCTCGGCCGAGGAGGTGGCGAGCACGCGGGCGAGAGCGCCGGTGCGGTGCTTGAAGGGCACCACTGCGTAGGTCTGGTGGACGCTCTTGACCGTCGAGGTCTGCGGGGACACGCTGACGCGCACCGGGTCCTTCATGTGCGTCTGTGCGACGCGCTGGATCGCCGAGGGCATCGTGGCGGAGAACAGGGCGACCTGTCGGCTCGCGGGGGAGTGGGAGAGGATCTCCTCGACGTCCTCCGCGAAGCCCATGCGCAGCATCTCGTCGGCCTCGTCGAGGACGGCGAAGCGGATGGTGTCCAGGCGCAGGTTCGTGCGGCGCATGTGGTCCATCACGCGACCGGGGGTGCCGACGACGACCTGGGCGCCGCGCGCGAGGGCACGCTCCTGCGGGCCGTAGGGGGAGCCGCCGTAGACGGCGAGCACGTCGAGGCCGCCGATCGAGGTGGCGAAGGAGGAGATCGCGTCCGCGACCTGCATGGCGAGCTCACGGGTCGGGGCGAGCACGAGGGCCTGCACCTGGCGCAGGTTCGGGTCGATCGCGGCGAGCAGCGGGAGGCCGAAAGCTGCGGTCTTGCCGGTACCGGTCTGGGCGACGCCGATGACGTCCTTGCCCTCGAGCAGCGGCGGGATCGCACGGGCCTGGATCGCGGACGGGACCGTGAAGCCGAGCTCGTCGACTGCGCGGCGCAGGGGTGCGGGCAGGTCGATGTCGTCGAAGGTGGGGCCTGCCGGGACCTCGGGGGCGGCTGCCTCGGAGGTGGGGGCCTCGGAGGCGGGCGCCTCGGGGGCGTCGGCGACGGAGGCAGGAGCCTCGGTGGCGGGAGCCTCGGCCGCGGCAGAGGCGGGTGCCTCAGCGGCAGGAGCTGCGGCGGAATCCGTGCTCAGGGCAGGATCAGAGACAGGTGAAGCGTCAGACATAACGTCCTTTGAGGGGTGGAGTGAAATCGACAGCCCTCACGAATGGCAGGGCTGATGCCCTGGCAGGTCGCGATGTGAGACGCACACGGAGTGAACAGCGCAGCACGAGCGACAACGGGCTCGAATGACCTGCAATTCCGCAGGTCGGACAAGGTCCCAGTCTACGGGCGGGATGTCCTCAGGGACAGGGGTGCGTGGGCGATATCGCTCACCCTGCGCGGTACCCTGGAGTCTGCCCACCCTGGACACGGAGGTCAGGGGCTCGCCATCGCGATGCCTCGACCCCGCCCCAACGCCCCACTGTGAAGGACACCTCGTGCTGCGCACCCATTCCGCCGGCGCGCTCCGCTCGGAGCACATCGGACAGACCGTCACCCTCACCGGCTGGATCGGCCGTCGCCGTGACCACGGCGGCGTGACGTTCCTTGATCTGCGCGACGCGAGCGGCGTCGCCCAGGTGGTGGTCCGGGAGGACGATGCCCTCCACCTCCGCAACGAGTACGTGCTGCAGGTCGTCGGCACCGTCGGCAAGCGCCCCGAGGGCAATGAGAACCCGCTGCTCCCCACGGGCGAGATCGAGGTCACGGCCCAGACCGTCGAGGTGCTGAGCGCCTCCGCTCCGCTGCCGTTCCAGCTCGATGAGCACTCGGAGGTCGGCGAGGAGGCGCGGCTGCGCTACCGCTACCTCGATCTGCGCCGCCAGGGGCCCGCGAAGGCCCTGCGCCTGCGGTCCGAGGTCAACCGAGCAGCGCGCGACACCCTCCTGGACCAGGACTTCATCGAGGTCGAGACCCCCACGCTGACCCGCTCCACGCCCGAGGGCGCACGTGACTTCCTGGTGCCCGCGCGGCTCGCGCCGGGCTCCTGGTACGCGCTGCCCCAGTCCCCGCAGCTGTTCAAGCAGCTCCTCATGGTGGGCGGGGTCGAGAAGTATTTCCAGCTGGCCCGCTGCTACCGCGACGAGGACTTCCGCGCGGATCGTCAGCCCGAGTTCACCCAGCTCGATGTCGAGATGAGCTTCGTGGACCAGGAGGACATCATCGCCCTGGCCGAGGAGATCCTCACCAACGTGTGGGCCAAGAGCGGCCGCGAGATCAGCACGCCGTTCCCGCGGATGACCTACGCCGAGTCGATGCGCCGCTATGGCTCCGACAAGCCCGACCTCCGTTTCGACCTCGAGCTGATCGAGATGACGGAGTACTTCCAGGAGACGCCGTTCCGGGTCTTCCAGTCCCCGTACGTCGGCGCGATCGTCATGGCCGGCGGTGCCTCGCAGCCACGTCGTCAGCTCGATGCCTGGCAGGAATGGGCCAAGCAGCGCGGAGCCAAGGGCCTCGCCTACGTGCTCGTCCAGGAGGACGGGACCTTCACCGGGCCGGTCTCCAAGAACATCTCCGATGCAGAGAAGGCCGGCCTGCTCGAGGCCACCGGCGCCAGCCCCGGCGACTGCATCTTCTTCGCCGCCGGTGAGGCGAAGGCATCGCGAGCACTGCTCGGTGCGGCCCGCAACGAGATCGCGGAGCGACTGGGACTGATCGATCGCGACGCCTTCGCCTTCGTGTGGGTCGTCGACGCGCCGATGTTCGAGCCTGCGGCCGATGCCCGTGCCGCCGGGGACGTCGCCGTGGGCGAGGGCTCGTGGACTGCGGTGCACCACGCCTTCACCTCTCCGAAGCCGGAGTTCATGGACTCCTTCGACACTGATCCGGGTTCGGCCCTGGCCTATGCGTACGACATCGTGTGCAACGGGAACGAGATCGGCGGCGGCTCGATCCGAATCCACGACCAGTCCGTGCAGGAGCGCGTGTTCAAGGTGATGGGCATCGGCGAAGGGGAGGCGCGGGAGAAGTTCGGCTTCCTGCTCGACGCCTTCCAGTTCGGTGCCCCGCCGCACGGCGGCATCGCCTTCGGCTGGGACCGCATCGTCGCGCTGCTCGTGGGGGAGGACTCCATCCGCGAGGTCATCGCCTTCCCCAAGACCGGTAACGGCTATGACCCGCTGACGGCAGCGCCGGCCCCGATCACTGCGCAGCAGCGCAAGGAGGCCGGCGTCGACACGAAGCCCGCCGCGAAGGGCGCGGACGCCGGGGCGGCCGGCACGTCGGGTGCCCAGTCGGAGGGCGTCGCTCCCAGCGCCTGATCGATCCCGCAGACGACGACGGCCCACGCGAGTGCTCGCGTGGGCCGTCGTCGTCGTGCATCCTGCGTCGTGCATCCTGCGTCGTGCGTCGTGCGTCGTGCGTCGTGCGTCGTGCGTCGTGCGTCGTGCCCCGGCATCGGAGGGGCCGGAGGAGCCGACGGACGTGCCGAGTGGGCCGGTCGGTCAGCTGCGGAGGATCAGCGGGGGTCCTCGCCGTGCTTGATCTGGGCACGGGGGAGGCGGAAGCGGCGGATCTGGATCGCCCGCATGATGCCGTAACCGACCAAGCCGCTGCCCACGGAGCCGAAGCGCTCGGTGAGGTTCTTGCGCAGATGACGACGCAGCAGGAACGAATCGATCACGCACACCAGGATCCCGCCCCAGAGGACGACGATCATGCCGGTGCTCATCATGAGGTACATCTCCGGACGGATCAGCGGCATGATCAGTGCGACCAGCATGAAGATCAGCGCGATGGGGAAGAAGTACTCCGCCACGTTGCGGCGCGAGTCGACGAGGTCACGCACCAGGCGACGCTCGGGGCCGCGATGCTGCATGGGCATCTTCTTCTCGTCACCGGTCATCAGCGCCTGCTGAGCCTCGGCCCGCTCCTTCGAGGCGCGCTCGCGATCACGCCGACGCGCCTCCTTGCGATCGTCGACCACAAGAGGCCGACGACGGGCCGCTTCGGCCTCCTTGCGGGTACGGGTGGGCCGACCCTTGGAACCGGGGCGCACTGACTGCTCGGGTTCGGGGGTCTCGGGAGTCTCAGACTTGCGGAAGATCACCGGGGCAGTCTAGGCACTGCCGGCTGAGATTCACCGGTATGTCCGCCGTGACATGCTTCTCCGCGCCCAGACGGCAGCCGCCCCCGGCGGTACCGTGAGGGACATGAGCACCACGAACGGACCGTCGACTTCCGCCGCTGCCCCCGACGACGAGGCGAGGGAGATCCTTCGCACGCGGCTTCACGCCCTCCTGCCGGACGCCATCGATGATCTGAAGGATCTCGTGCGTATCCCCTCCATCGCCTTCGAGGGGCACGACCAGGAGCCCGTGCGTCGCAGCGCCGAGGCTGTCGCCGCCCTTCTGCGCGACGCCGGGATGGCCGAGGTGACCATCGAATCCGTCGGCGAGGGCGCTCCTGCCGTCATCGGTCGCACCCCGGCCGCCGCCGGCCGACCCACCGTGCTGCTCTATGCCCACCACGACGTGCAGCCCACCGGCGATCCTGCTGAGTGGACGAGTCCGCCCTTCGAACCGGTCCAGCGCGGGCGCCGGCTCTACGGCCGCGGCGCCGCGGACGACAAGGCCGGGGTGATGGCCCATGTGACCGCGCTGCGACTCGTCGGCCAGGAGCTGGCCGAGGAAGGCCTCGGCGTCACCGTCTTCGTCGAGGGGGAGGAGGAAGCCGGGTCGCCGACGTTCCGCCCCTTCATCGAGGCGCACCGCGATGCGCTGGAAGCGGACCTCATCATCGTCGCGGACTCCGCCAACTGGGCCGTCGGGACCCCGGCACTGACCACCAGCCTGCGCGGTCTCGTCGACGTCGTCGTCGAGGTGCGTGCCCTCGACCACGCGGTGCACTCCGGTCTCTTCGGTGGTCCGGTGCTGGATTCGCTCACCCAGCTCTCCCGCCTGCTGGCCACGCTCCACGACGAGAACGGAGAGGTCGCGGTCGATGGGCTCACGCACGCACCGGATCCGACCGTGGAGATGGACGAGGCGGACTTCCGCCGGGACGCCGGCGTGACGGACGGCCTCGAGCTGTCGGGGACGGGCTCGCTCACGGCGCGGCTGTGGACCCGGCCGGCCCTGTCGGTCATCGGCATCGACGCGCCGGCGGTCCGCGAGGCTTCCAACACCCTCGTGCCCGTCTCCCGGGCGAAGGTCTCCCTGCGGATCCCGCCGGGCGAAGACCCTGAAGCGGCCATGGACGCTCTGGTGGCTCACCTGGAGCAGCATGCGCCGAGGACAGCTCAGGTCACCGTGCACCCGGGGGAGAAGGGCAAGCCCTACAGCGCCCGACAGCACTCTGCGGCGATGGACCTCGCCCGCACCGCTCTCGGGGACGCGTGGGGGACTGCGGCCGTCGACACCGGCCTGGGCGGATCGATCCCCTTCATCGCCGACCTGCTCGAGGTCTTCCCCCGGGCAGACGTCCTGGTCACCGGCGTCGAGGACCCGGAGTCCCGAGCCCACGGCGTCGACGAGTCCCTTCATCTCGACGAGTTCGCCCGGGTGTGCCTCGCGGAGGCGCTGCTGCTGCGCGGCGCCGGGTCCTTGGCCGAGCGGGATGACGAGCGGGACGAGACGTTGGCATGAGCACCCCGCGTCGGCAGCCTGGGCACGAGAGCCCCCGGGTCTCCCCGGCGACGATCCCGCTGCTGTTCCTCGGACTGGTGATCGGATTCCTCGCTGCGTACTTCCTCCTGTGGTGGGGGCTGCTCGCTGTCCTCGCGGTGTGCGTGATCGCCTTCACCCGGGTGCTGGCCGGGAAGAGCCGCGACGCGGCGACCGCGGCGATCCTGGGCGTCGTGGCCGGCTACCTCATCGTGATCCTGCTGGCACTGTTCCGCGGGATCCTCTGACCGGAGGCGGACCGCACGGCGCGGCGCACGACGACGCCGCCCCTCGTCGTGCCCCGCGAGGCCTTCCCCGTTCCTCGGTGCGGGGGCGTACTCTGGCAGGAACACGAGCTTCGAGGAGGACCTCATGACCACGCCCACGACCGAGCGCCCCACCCAGGCGCATGCCGTCACCCTCACTTCCGGCGCGGCCGAGAAGGTCACGTCCCTGCTGCAGCAGGAGGGGCGCGACGACCTTCGTCTGCGGATCGCGGTGCAGCCAGGCGGCTGCTCCGGCCTGATCTACCAGCTCTACTTCGACGAGCGCACGATGGACAGCGATCTCGTCGCCGACTTCGACGGTGTCGAGGTCGTCGTCGACAAGATGAGCAGCCCGTACCTCACCGGCGCAGTCATCGACTTCGCCGACACGATCGAGAAGCAGGGCTTCACGATCGACAATCCCAACGCGGGGAGCTCCTGCGCCTGCGGGGACTCCTTCGGCTGATCCGTCTGCGACGGGCGCCGCATGGCACCGTGAAGGATGGTTCGGGCCCGGCCCGGTGACGATCTCGTCACCTGGTCGGGCCCGTTTTCTGTGCAGCGGCCGTGGGAGACGGATCACGGAGCGGTCTCGAGAGGATCTCGGTGCGTGCCGATGCAATACGCGCTCCGCAGAAGCCGTATGATGACAGCGTGCCGTCAACTGCTGGGCCTCGTGCCTGGCATGGCCCGTTCTCCGGGACGAGCGCGGCACTGTGGGCATGTCTTCGCCCATACAGGTACACACTCCGCAGTCCGGGGCCGTTCGCGCAGCACAGAGTGCGGGCAGGCACCGGGAGCCGGAGACGACGAGCGGAAGGTCATCCCCTGTGATCCCCCAGGTCCCCCAGCGCTCGCGGCGCGGACGCCGCGTGGCGACAGCAGGCCTAGCCCTGGCCACCCTCCTCCTGTCGGGTTGCACCGACGAGCAGCGTCGCGGCTTCCTGCCCGGATACTCCGACGGTCAGGTCACCGACCAGACCGGTCGGATCATGAACCTCTGGGTCGGCTCCTGGTCGGTGCTGGTCATCGTCGGCCTCATCGTCTGGGGCCTGACCATCTGGTGCGCCGTGGCCTACCGTCGCCGTAAGAACGACACCGGCTTCCCGGTGCAGCTGCGCTACCACGTGCCACTGGAGCTGATGTTCACGCTCGTGCCCGTGGTCATGGTGCTCACCCTCTTCTACTTCACGCAGCGCGACGCCCGCGAGGTCGAGATGCACGTGGACGAGCCGGATGTCACGGTCAACATCGTCGGCAAGCAGTGGAGCTGGGACTTCAACTACGTCGACGCCGACGTCCACGAGCCTGCCGGCGTGCAGTCCTTCGCCACCGGACAGGAGGGCGCGGCCGAGTCGCTGCCCGTGCTCTACCTGCCCGTGGGTCAGAAGGTCGAGTTCCGTCTCGACTCCCGCGATGTCGTGCACTCCTTCTGGGTCGTGGACTTCCTGTACAAGAAGGACATGATGCCGGGCCACACCAACAGCTTCCAGGTGACCCCGACTCGTGAGGGCACCTACGAGGGCAAGTGCGCCGAGCTGTGCGGCGAGTACCACTCGGACATGCTGTTCAACGTGAAGGTCGTCTCCCAGGAGGAGTTCGACGCCCACATGCAGGACCTCCGGGACCAGGGGCTCGAGGGCCAGCTCGGTGTGGACCTGAATCGCAACCAAGAGGAGTGGAGCATGCGCGAGAAGCATGACGATGCCGGGAACCGGTACACCACTCCTGCCACCGAGGGAGAGAGCAAGTGAGCGCCGAGACGACGGCCGCGCCGGTCACTTCGGCGCCGCAGCAGCGGTTCGAGAAGTCCGAGAGCACCAGCCTCGGCAGGCACTTCTTCAACCTGCTCACCACCACCGATCACAAGCTGATCGGCATGATGTACATGGGCATGGCCTTCGCGTTCTTCGCGTTCGGCGGCCTGCTCGCCCTCGGTATCCGTACCGAGCTGTGGGAGCCCGGCCTCCAGGTCGTGGTCTCCAAGGACCAGTACAACCAGCTGTTCACCATGCACGGCACGATCATGCTGCTGATGTTCGGCACCCCGCTGTTCAACGGCTTCGCCAACTACCTGGTGCCGCTGCAGATCGGCGCCGTGGACATGGCGTTCCCGCGTCTGAACATGTTCGCCTTCTGGATCACGCTGTTCGGTTCGCTGATCGTCGTGGCCGGCTTCCTCACCCCGCAGGGTGCCGCGTCCTTCGGCTGGTTCGCCTATGCGCCGCTGTCGGACACGACGTTCACCCCTGGCCTGGGTGGTGATCTCTGGGTCTTCGGATTGGCCTTGCAGGGCTTCGGCACGATCCTGGGCTCGGTCAACTTCATCACCACGATCCTGTGCATGCGGATGCCCGGCATGACCATGTTCCGCATGCCGATCTTCACCTGGAACATCCTCATCACCGCCGTGCTGGTGCTGATGGCGTTCCCGCCGCTCGCCTCGGCGCTGCTGGCACTCGGTGCGGATCGTCGATTCGACGCGCAGATCTTCAACCCGGAGAACGGCGGCGCCGTCCTCTGGCAGCACCTCTTCTGGTTCTTCGGCCACCCCGAGGTCTACGTGCTCGCGCTGCCCTTCTTCGGCATCGCCTCGGAGATCATCCCGGTCTTCTCCCGCAAGCCGATCTTCGGGTACAAGACCCTGGTCGGCGCCACGATCTCGATCGCGGCACTGTCCGTCACGGTGTGGGCGCACCACATGTACACCACCGGCGCGGTCATGCTGGACTTCTTCGCCTTCATGACAATGCTGATCGCGGTCCCGACCGGCGTGAAGTTCTTCAACTGGCTGGGCACCATGTGGCGAGGGTCGCTGACCTTCGAGACACCGATGCTGTTCACCCTCGGCTTCCTGACCACCTTCATCTTCGGTGGTCTGACCGGAGTCATCCTGTCCTCGCCGGTCCTGGACTTCCACATCTCCGACACCTACTTCGTCGTGGCGCACTTCCACTACGTGATGGCCGGTACCGTGGTCTTCGAGATGTTCGCCGGCTTCTACTTCTGGTGGCCGAAGATGTTCGGCTACAAGCTCCACGAGGGCATCGGCAAGCTGCACTTCTGGCTGCTCACCATCGGCTTCCACATGACCTTCCTGGTCCAGCACTGGCTGGGCGTCGAGGGTGCACCGCGTCGTTACGTGAACTACCTCGTGGAAGACGATTTCGGCTGGCTGAACCAGGTGTCGACGATCGGTGCGGTCATCATGGGCGCGTCCACGCTGCCCTTCCTCCTCAACGTGGTGCTCACGCACACGAAGGGGAAGAAGGTCGAGGTCGACGATCCCTGGGGCTACGGTGCGTCGCTCGAGTGGGCGACCTCCTGCCCGCCGCCGCGCCATAACTTCCATTCCCTGCCCCGCGTTCGGTCCGAGCGTCCCGCCTTCGATCTCCATTACCCGGAGGTGGCGCTCCAGGACCACATGCTCGAGCAGGAACCCGCTGTGAACCCGAGGACGAACTGACATGAGAGCATCTGCAAAGATCTTCTGGATCCTGGGAGTCTTCTTCCTGATCGTCGCCGTGGCCTACGGCTTCCTGACGGGGACCTTCCAGCCCATGGGCGTGGAGCCCGTCGGATTCCCGGCGATGCTCGCTTTGGCTGGCCTCGCCTTCATGATCGCCATGGTGCTGAGCCTGACGGCTCGCAAGAACGATGTGGGCCCGTCGGATGATCTGAATGCCGAGGTCTCCGAGCACGGAGGCGTGCAGGGCAGCTTCTCCCCGTACAGCTGGGCTCCGCTGTGGACCGCGATCGGGGCGGCCCTGTGCTTCCTCGGTGTCGCCGCCGGCTGGTGGATTCTTGCCTTCGGCGTCATCTTCGCCGTCTACGGACTGCTGAGCTGGGTCCTGGAGTTCTCGGTCGGCCAGCACCAGCACTGAGAGCCTGCCGCTGAACCTGGCGTCCGTCGGGACGCGAATGACGTCGGCCCCGCATCGATCTTCTCGATGCGGGGCCGACGTTTTTGCTGGGTGCGCCGGTGCTGTCTGTGAGCAGTGACGCGAGCTCTGGGTTCCGGTGACCGGCGGCAGTGCTCCGCGGCCGGTGTCTGGTCGGTCCAGCGGGCACGGACCAGGTGCCGTGACTCCTCCGCCACGCACGGCGGAGAGCACTGGGGGTGGGGGCGGGTCTGATCACCAGCAAGCAAGGGCCTTCAGCCGGGTCTGCGCCGAGGCGCCTGGGAGCCGCGGACCGGCTGCGTGGGCCTCGCGACATGGTGGCCAGCTGCCGTGCGGGTCGCTCTGACGCCGTTGACGACCTCCTCGTTCACCACGACCAGGTCTTCACCCTCTCCGGCGACTCCTCCCGCATTCGAGCCCGCCGCGAGCTCCTGGAGGTCACCATGACCAGCACCACGACGACGAAGCAGACGAACTCGACCCCCGGGCAGAGGGATCGCTAGTCAGCCGTCGACAGAGGGGCCTTCTTCCCGCCGTTGGCAGCGTCCGGATACCAAACCGTTGTGACTACGCACCTTCGCACCTTCGCACCTCCGTACGCCGGGCCTCCCAGGTAACAGATGATAAATGGCGTACCACTGTCTACGCATTGTAAGCAGCGTCATGGTGGTCGGAAGCTTCGAAGGAGCTGAGACGTGGAGGCTTCGAGGCGTTCCTGGCACACGTTGTCTACGCCTGGTCGCTCCACTGAAGTCCGGACCGGGCGCTCATGAGCGACGGTGCTAGCGTGAGCGAGTACACGGGGGCCGGTGAATGTGGATTCCCAACCGGCAGCATCAGCGGCATGCAGGAGGCTTTGACGATGATCAGCGACGACGTGAATCCATCAGCACGCGCTGAACGCCAGCTCGCCGCGGTGTATGCACAGGACGGCGGCATCGACGGCGCCGTCGCATGGGCTCGTCGCACGCTGGAGGCCGCACGCCGGGATCCGTCGAAGCGGCCGCTGCAGTCCGCTCGAGCACTTCGCCGCGCAGACCGCAGGTTGAGCTTGGTCTCCGCGCGCTATCTGGTGAACGCCGTTTCCGGTCGGTCCGATCAGGGGAGAGGGCTCCGCGCGCGGAATCCGCTGCTGCGGTGAGACGGTCTCTGCGCTGAGACCATCCCCGTGCCGGGACGATCTCTGCCGCGATGTCCTGCTCTCGAATTCTGCCGCGATGTCCAGCTCTCGAGCAGAAGGCCGATAGGGCTGTGGAGGGGAGTGGCTGGGCGATCGAGCTCGGTGCGATCGAGCTGGGTAGATCGCAGGACGTCGGCAGACCTCGACGTGCTGCGGGGAGCGAGGGTGCCCGCGGGCCGTGGGCCGTGGGCTGGTGGCCGAGACTCGAGTGTGCCAGCTCGCTCACGAGGGATCCCGCGTCTGTCAGTTCGCTCACGAGGGTTCTCGGGTTTGCCAGCTCGTTCACGAGGGCGCCCGGGCCTGCGCGTCAATATCCCACCGGGATGCGGGGGATGACGTCCGTGTTGTCCGCCGGACGGAAAAGAAGGATGGGCCCCGGGAAACGAATCCCGGGGCCCATCCTTCAACATTGTCCGCGTCAGCGCGGCAGAGAATCAACCGGAGTGGTGTGCCATCTCCGCCGGGGTGCGGTAATCGCCACCGGTTGCCGAGTCGATCTCGTGCTTCTCGTGAGCGAAGTGCTCGAAGGCTTCACGCAGCTCGGCCGGGGAGACGGGCTCGATGCGGTCCTTGAAGAAGAAGCTCGTGGCCTTGGCGCGGAGCGAGGAGACGCCCTTGCCGGCCTGCAGCGGGCGGTAGTCGTCGTGCTGGACGAGCACCCACCGATCGAACTCGTTGAGCGGCTCATGGATCTCCAGCATCTTGCCGGACTCCGTCCGGACCACTCGCGAGGTCTCGGAGCCGTGGAGGGCCTTCTGACGCGCCTGACGCTGGAGCGACAGACAGATTCGTTTCGTGATGAAGAAGACCAGAACCGGGACGACGAAGATGCCGATGCGGAACGCCCACGTCAGATCGTTTATCGACAGATGCAACCCGATGGCGATGATGTCATTCGTCGCTGCGAGGGCAAGGATCAGATAGATGCTGATCCACGAGACGCCGAGACCCGTACGGACCGGGGCGTTGTACGGCAGATCCAGAAGGTGGTGCTCGCGGTCGTCACCTGTCACCCAGGACTCGATGAACGGGTACAGGGCCAGGGAACCCAGCAGGGCACCATAGATACCCATCGGGATCAGCATGTTCAGCGAGATCACGTACCCGAAGATCGTGAACTCCCAGCCCGGGATGAGCCGCAGCCCGCCATCGGTCCAGAGCATGTACCAGTCCGGCTGCGAACCCGCGGAGACGGGGGACGGGTCGTAGGGGCCGTAGACCCAGACGCCGTTGATCGACGTGGTCGCCGAGATCAGGGTGATGATGCCGAAGACCAGGAAGAAGAACCCGCCGGCCTTGGCCGCGTACACCGGGAACACCGGGAAGCCGACCACGTTGCGCTCGGTGCGACCAGGCCCGGGGTACTGCGTGTGCTTGTGCAGCACGAGCAGGACCAGGTGGATCGCGATGAGTCCGAGGATCATGGCGGGAACCAGCAGGATGTGGACGGTGAACAGGCGCGGGATGATGTCGGTCCCGGGGAACTCGCCACCGAACAGGAGCATCGACAGGTAGGTGCCGATGATCGGGATGGCCTTCATCAGACCATCGATCACGCGCAGGCCGTTGCCGGAGAGCACATCATCGGGCAGCGAGTAGCCGGAGAACCCGGCGACCATGCCCAGGACCATCAGGGTGAAGCCGACGATCCAGTTGAGCTCGCGGGGCTTCCGGAACGCACCGGTGAAGAACACGCGGAACATGTGCACGAAGATCGCGACCATGAACACCAGTGCTGACCAGTGGTGCATCTGGCGGAAGAGCAGGCCGCCCTTGACCTCGAAGGAGAGCTGGAGGGTCGACTCGAAGGCACGCGAGACGGTCTCGCCCTGCAGCGCCCTGTACGGGCCGTTGTAGATGACCTCCTCCATGGAGGGGTCGAAGAACATCGTCAGGAAGGTTCCCGAGATCAGCAGGATGACGAAGCTGTACAGCGCCACCTCACCGAACATGAACGACCAGTGGTCGGGGAAGATCTTGCGGGCGATGAACTTGACGAAGCCGCCGCCGGAGAGGCGCTGGTCGAGCCAGTCGCCGCCCACTGCACCGAGCTTGTATGCGCGCGAGCTGCTCGCATCGTCGGAAGTCTGCTTCCGGGTATCGGGAGTCGTGGTCGTCACGGGATCACTTGTCCTTGTGGGTGTCCCAGAAGCTGGGACCGATCGGTTCGGGGAAGTCACCGGTGGCCACCAGGTAGCCCTCGTCGTCGACCTCGATCGGGAGCTGGGGGAGCGGCCGGTGCGCCGGGCCGAAGATCACCTTGGCGCCATCAGTGACGTCGAAGGTGGACTGGTGGCACGGGCAGAGCATGTGGTGGGTCTGCTGCTCGTAGAGGGCCACCGGGCACCCGACATGCGTGCAGATCTTGGAGAATGCGAGGATGCCGTCGACACCGTTCGCCATGCTCTCCGGGTTCTTGCTCAGCTTCGGGTCGATGCGCACGATCACCGTGGCGGCCTTGGCGCGCTCCTCGAGGAAGTGCGGGGTCTCCTCGGTCAAGCCCTCGGGCATGACGTGGAAGATCGAGTTCATGGCGACGTCCGACAGCTTGATGGGAGTGCCGTCGTGGTCGCGCGCGAGCCGCTGACCGGGGTTGTGGCCCCAGAAGGTGTGGTGGAGCTTGTTGCCCGGCAGCGGGCCGAGCGTCGACAGCGGTGCGAGCACGGCGATCGGCAGCGCGGCGAACGCGGCGACCATCGCGGTGACGATCACGGGCCGACGCGCGATCCCGGATTCCTCCAGGCCGTCGGTGATGATCCCGACGGCGATGTCCCGCGTCTCGTCGGAGCTGCGGATGTCGTGGCGCTCCTCGACCATCTCCTCATCGGGCATGAGCGTCTTGGCCCAGTGGACCGCTGCCGCACCGATGAAGAAGACGGCGATCGCCAGCCCGAGGCCAGTGATGAGGTTGGACCACCACAGGGCGTCGGGCGATCCCTTCTCGGCGAAGATGTTCGTGCCGGTCGGCGTGACCAGGAAGTAGGCGGCGATGAAGATCGCCGTTCCGATCACCGAGAGGAGGAACATGGCGGCGACGAGCCGCTCCGCGCGCTTCTCCGCGGCCTTGGAGACATCGGCCTGGCGATGGACGTGCGGGGGGAGGCCCGGGTTCGGGAAGCCTCCACCCTCCTTGGGGGCGATCGCACTGACTCCGCGCGCGGGAGTGGTGCCGTCGAGATTGGTGTTCATGCTCGCATTCACTTGGCCTTCGCCCCCAGCCACACGGCACAGCCGAGAAGCAGGGTCAGGATGATCGTCCAGGCATACAGTCCCTCGGTCACGGGACCGACGGAGCCCAGGGAGATGCCGCCGGGGGAGCCGTTCTCCTCCAGGGCCTCGAGGTACGCGATGACATCACGCTTGTCCTCGGGGGACAGGTTGTTCTCGTTGAAGACCGGCATGTTCTGCGGCCCGGTGTCCATGGCCTCGTAGACGTGCTGGGGGTCGACCCCGATCACAGGCGGCGCGAACTTGCCGCGGGTCAGGGCGCCGCCGGCGCCGGCAGCGTTGTGGCACATGGCGCAGTTGATGCGGAAGATCTCCCCGCCCTTGGTGGCGTCACCCTTGGAGGTGTCGAGGTACTCCTCATCGGGCACAGCGGGGCCGGGGCCGAGCGAGGCGACGTAGGCCGAGAGCTGACGAGTCTGCTCCTCGTTCATCTGCGGCGGCTTGCGCCAAGCCTGTGCGCCGGAGTTCTCCATCGGCATACGGCCGGTGCCGACCTGGAAGTCGACGGCGGCAGCGCCCACACCGATCAGCGAGGGTCCGATCGCGGAGCCGTCGGCGTCCTGCAGACCCTCCGCGTTCCGTCCGTGGCAGGTGGCGCAGTTGGCGAGGAACAGTGCCTCGCCGGCGTCGACGTCGTCCTGGGTGTAGGCCTCGGCCTGAGCTGTCTGCGGCTGGAATGCGACGTACAGCCCGCCGGTCGCCACCAGGGCGAGCAGAAGAATCACGAGTAGCGCCATCGGGTGATGGCGACGTGCGGCGAGTGCCTTCACGGTTCGGACCTCGATTCGTGGAGCGAGCGAGCGGGGGAGGGGATAGAGCTGGTGATCGCACCAGGCGGCGGAGCCTGTGCGGGCGTGGCGATCAGAAGATGGTCCAGTCGAAGTTCACCGGGATGAAGTGCCCGGCGTTGAACGCGTTCGACAGCGGGTCGAGCATGTACACGATGAAGAACAGGACGATCCACACGATGTCGACGAAGTGCCAGTAGTACGAGATGCAGATCGCGGAGACCTGTTCGTGCTGGGTGAACTCGTCAGCGACCATGGAACGCATCAGCACCATCAGGAAGGCGATGAGACCGCCGACGACGTGGATGCCGTGGAAGCCCGTGGCGAGGAAGAAGATCGAGCCGAACGGCGAGGACGACAGCGTGACGCCGTTGTGGATCAGCTCGGTGTACTCGTAGGCCTGGCCGGAGACGAAGACCGCGCCCATGAGGAAGGTGAGCGTGTACCACTCGATCATTCCCCAGCCGGCGATGTTGAAGATCGACCCGGTGCGGCGCTTGCGCGGCGCGAAGGGCTTGCCGCCGGGGAATTGGCCCTCGGCGAGGAACACACCGATCTGGCACGTCACGGAGCTCAGCACCAGGATCGTCGTGTTCACCATGGCGAAGCCGTGGGCGAAGTGGGCCTCGCCGGCGGCGAAGGTGTCCGGAGCCATGGAACGAAGCGTGAAGAACATGGCGAACAGACCGCCGAAGAACATCAGCTCGCTCGAGAGCCAGACGATCGTGCCGATCTGCGTCGGATTGGGTCGGCCTACCGCTGGTACAGCGGAGGCGGAGCGCTCAGGCAGGGTCGCAGTAGTCACGTCACCATTATGTCGTGTCGTCAGGTTCGGTGTGCCGGTTCACGACGCCCGGGCACACCGCAGGGCTCAGCCCCGGGAGGACCAGGCCAGCATATCCCTCCTGACGCCGTGTCACGAACCGGGACACGCATCGGATCGCCGCAGGTGACCGTGCTCTACGGGGGCTGTGATGCATCTGTGATCCGATCCGTGACCGGAACGACCTCAGGGAGCTCCGAGGTGCGATCATCGATGCATGAGCGAGAACACTCCGACCTGGCCCAGGATCACGTCGCGCCTCGTGCGCGGGCAGGAGCTGTCACGGTCCGAGGCCACATGGGCGATGGATGAGGTCATGTCCGGCAATGCGACGGCGGTGCAGCTCGCCGGGTTCCTGGTCTCCCTGCAGTCCAAGGGGGTCAGCAGTGACGAGCTCGCCGCACTTGCGGACTCGATGGTGGCCCACGCCCGGCCGGTGAATGCTCCGCAGCGGTCCATCGATATCGTCGGCACCGGCGGCGACCTGGCGCAGACGGTGAACATCTCCACGATGGCCTCGATGGTCATCGCGTCGACGGGACGCCCGGTCGTCAAGCACGGCAATCGGGCGTCGAGCTCCAAGTCGGGCAGCGCGGACGTGCTCGAAGCGCTCGGCGTCCGTCTGGACCTTCCGGTGCCCGTCGTCGAGGAGCTGGTCGGCAAGATCGGTATGACCTTCCTCTTCGCGCAGGTGTTCCATCCCTCGATGCGCTTCGCGGCCGAAGCGCGACGTGGACTGGGCATCCCGACCGTGATGAACATCCTGGGTCCGATCACCAATCCGGCGCGGCCGCGCGCGAGTGCGGTCGGCGTCGCAGATGAGCTCGTCGCCCCGACGGTCGCGGGCGTCTTCGCGTCACGGGGCACGAGCGCGCTGGTGTTCAGGGGGCAGGACGGCCTGGATGAGCTGACGGTGACCGCGCCCTCCGACGTGTGGGAGGTGCGCGGAGGCGAGGTGCGTCGGCACGTGCTGGATCCTCGGGCTCTTCTCTGCATCGAGAGATCGGCGCACGATGCCCTGCGCGGGGGGACTGTCGAGGAGAACGCCCAGGTCGTGCGGGACCTCTTCGACGGCGTCGACGACGGGCGCATGGGCCCGATCCGGGACGCCGTCCTCCTGAACGCTGCAGCCGGGGTGACGGCCTTCGACGGGATCGGTCAGAGCGCGGAGGACGGTTTCGAGGACAGGTTCGCCGCTGCGTTCGCCCAGGCACGGGATGCGCTGGACTCCGGGCGGCCCGCCGACCTGATCAGGCGCTGGGCCGTTGCCTCGCAGGAGGCGTTCGGCGCTGACAGCTGAGTACGTCCCGGGATCAGCCGGTGCCGCCTGGAAGTGCCCGGCACCGCCGGGGCCGTCCGGGCCGCCCGGAGCGGTGGTCTCTCAGCCGTTGATGCCCAGGTCGAAGGCGGCATCGAGATCTCGCTTCGAGTACGTCTTGAAGGCGATGTTCGTCGAGGTGTTCACCACACCCTGGACCTTGCTCAACTGGTCGGCGATGACCCCGGCGAGGTCTTCGTGGGCACGCACACGGACCACGGCGATGAGATCGACGTCGCCGGTGACCGAGTAGACCTGCTCGACACCGTCGAGGTCGACGATCGAGGCGGCGACCTCGGGGATACGGGCGGACTCCACGACGATCGAGACGATGGCGGTGATCATGAGTTCTCCTTGGACAGGGCGCTGGTCGCGCCGGGACGTGTGCACCGAGCCTATGCCCCGGGAATGGTCGCCGTCCGGGCGAAGCGCTCTGCGAGATGCTGGGCGTCGAAGCGGGCCCGGGAGGGCTGGTGCCACTCGCCGTCGACGAGGACGGTGCGGACGCCGTCGCCCTCGAGCCAGGTGAGCAGGATCTCGGCCTCCTGGTGGTAGCCCTGGCACATCGGGGTGGCGAGCTCCGCCTCGCCGACCCCCGTCGCGGCAAGAGATCTCGCCACAGCGACAGGATCGGCATGGACGTTGACGAGGGCGGTTCCGGAGAAGCGTCCATGGCGGACCGCCAACAATTCCCATCCGCGCCCTCCGACCACCGGATCCGTGCTGGGACGGGCGGCGACCAGCAGGGGCACGTTGCCGATGGCCCGCAGCCGGGCCGCGCGCCGGCCGGCCGCCAGGAAGGTCAGAGCGAGTTGACGCACCTTCTCCGCCTCCTCGTAGCGGCCGCCCTCGACATGACCGCGCATGCGCCCGGCGACGTGGTCGAGCACCTCGCGGGGGTCCGTGAGCATCGCAGCCCGGATCCTGTCGTGGTGCCCGGCATCCTGCGAAGCGGCTGTTCGTGATCCGAGCTCGAACGAGGCCGCGCGGCCCAGCACGGCATCGGTGAGCAGTCCGCGCAGCGGCTCCACGTCGTGGCGAGAGGACAGCGGTCCGATCTGGGCGGATCCGTCGGCCTCCGAGCGGGCGATGCGCGCCGCGCGCAGCCCGTCGGAACCGCTCCCCAGTCGGAGCCAGTTCGCCTTCTCCGGATTCAGGCCGTGGCGGTTGGATGGTGGTTTCTCGGCACCGATGATCCGCAGCTCGCGCACTGCCGCCTCGGTCGCCGTGGTGCACTCGATGACCCGGATCGACTCCGCTCGCGGAAGCATGTCCAGGACTTTCCGCCGCGTCTCCGCGGCGGTGAAATAGGTGCGCACCCGGGACCGGAGGTTGCGGGAGGTTCCCACGTAGAGCACAGCGCCCTGGGCATCGAGGAACTGGTAGACCCCCGGAACCGAGGGGACGGACTCGACGAGGTGCTTCTTGCGCAGCTGCACCGGGGTGGCCCGGCGATGGGCCGAGGCGAGGTCCTCGAGGGTCGAGGCGCCCCGGGCCCCGAGGCGCTCGATGATCGCGTGGAGCACGTCGACTGTCGCCCGGGCGTCCGAGAGGGCCCGGTGGTCCGGCGTGATGCTCGCGCCGACGTGCGCCGCCAGCGTCGAGAGCTTGTGGTTGCGCACTTCGTCGCGCCGGAAGACGGTCCGGGCGAGCGCGAGAGTGTCGAGCACCGGGGGCTTGGCCCACGTGATGTCGCACTGCGCCGCCTGCGCGGAGAGGAAGGAGATGTCGAAGCGTGCATTGTGGGCCACCAGGGCGGCATCCCCGACGAAGTCCAGGAACATCGGGAGCACGACGTCGATGGTCGGGGCACCAGCCACCGACGCGTCCGTGATCCCGGTGAGCGAGGCGATGTACGCGGGGATCGGTCGCCGCGGATCCACGAAGGTGCGGAACTCGCCGACCACCTCGCCTCCGCGCACCTTGACCGCGCCGATCTCGGTGATCGCATCGGCGGAGGGATCGGTCCCGGTGGTCTCGAGGTCGACGACGACGAGCAGAGCATCCACGAGTGGGGTACCGAGGTCGTCGAAGCTCAGCTGGCGGCGGGCGGACATACCCGCAGACTACGACGCGGCTCCGACAGTCAGACACGGCCCCGACGGTCGGGATCTCTGCGCGACAGGCGCACGATCACCCCGGCGTCGGGGCCGCGGTCGAGGAGCGGGTCGGCGTTCTCCCCGAGGATCTCGCCGATGGAGCCAGCCAGTCGACCAACAGACTGACCCGTCGGCCGGTCGACCAAGAGACTGACCCGTCGGCTGACCAGCCAGCGGGCCGAACCGTCGGCCAGCTGGCCAGCAGGCAGATCCGCCAACAGGCCGATCCGTCAGCCAGCCGGCTTGGACTGGGAGTAGATCTTGTCGATGACCTGCGCCATGTCCTTGACGACGACGTTGCGCTTGAGCTTCAACGAGGGGGTGAGATACCCGTTCTCCTCCGTGAAGTCGGTGTCGATGACCTCGAAGGAGCGGATCGACTCGGCGCGCGAGACGGTCTGGTTGGCCTTGTCGACGATCGTCTGCAGCTCGGCATGGACCTTCGGGTCCTCGGCGGCCTCGGCGATCGTCATCTCCGGCAGGGAGTTGTTCTTCAACCAGGTGGGGAGCATCTCGGCGTCGAGGGTGAGGATCGCGGCGACGAACGGCTTCTGGTCGCCGATGACCACGCACTGGCTGACCAGCGGATGTGAGCGCAGCTGGTCCTCGAGCTGGGCCGGGGAGATGTTCTTTCCGCCAGCAGTGACGATGACCTCCTTGATGCGGCCCGTGATCGTCAGGTCGCCGACCTCGTCGAGAGTGCCGAGATCGCCGGTGTGGAACCAGCCGTCCTGCAGCGACTCCGCCGTGGCCTCGGGGTTGTTGTGATAGCCGGCGAATACCATCACGCCCTTGACCAGGATCTCGCCCGTCTCGTCGATCGCGACCGTGGAGCCCGGCAGCGGGGGACCGACGGTGCCCGGCGTGACCGCCCAGGGAAGGTTCACGCAGATCGGTGCGGTGGTCTCGGTGAGGCCGTAGCCCTCCAGGATCGTGACCCCGATGCCGCGGAAGAAGTGTGCGAGGCGCGCTCCCAGCGGCGCGCCGCCGGAGACCGCCCACTTCACGTCTCCGCCCATCGCGCTGCGCAGTGTGCCGTAGACGAGCTTGTCGAACACGGCGTGCTTGATCTTGAGCGCCATCGGCACCTTGCCGGCGGCCTGCGCCGTCGAATAGGCGATCGCGGTCTCCGCGGCGGCACCGAAGATCTTGCCCTTGCCGCCGGTGATCGCCTTCGCCTCGGCGCCGTTGTAGACCTTCTCGAACACACGGGGGACAGCCAGCAGGAAGGTGGGCTTGAAGGCCGCGAGGTCCGGCAGCAGATTCTTGGTGTCCGGAGTGAACGCAGTCGTCACCGGCCAGGACGCGGCGAGGACCGTGATCAGCCGGGCGAAGACATGCGCCATCGGCAGGAACATCAGCAGGCGTGAGCCGGGAGGCAGCACCTGCTTGCCGAGGAGGTTGAGGGCGCTGCGCGTCGTGTCCACGAAGTTCCCGTGGGTCAGCAGTGCGCCCTTGGGCCGGCCGGTGGTTCCCGACGTGTAGATGATCGTGGCGACGTCGTCGAGGCGTCGGGAGGTGCGGCGGGCCTCGAGGTCCTCGTCGCTCACCTCGGCTCCGCGGGACTTGAGCTCGTCGATGATGCCGTTCTCGAGCACGCCGATGTGTTCGAGGGCGGGCAGCTCCCCGCGCACGGAATCCATGTCCTCCTGATGGCGGGAGGCTTCGACCAGGGCGAAACGTGCCCCGGTGTCCGAGGCGATCCATTGGATCTGGCTCGGGGAGGAGGTCTCGTAGATCGGGACGCTGACGCCTCCGCTCCACCACACCGCCCAGTCGGCCAGAGCCCATTCATAGCGGGTGCGGGAGAGGATCGCGACCACGTCGCCGGACTCGAGACCGATCGCGATCAGACCCTTGGCGACCTCCTTGACCTCGTCGATGAAGTCGGAGATCGACAAGGGGAGATAGCTCCCGTCGTCCTGTGTCAGTTCGAAGATGGGGACGGAGGGGTCGTTGCGGAACCGGTCCAGGAGCAGATCCGTCGTGTTCTCGTCGGGCCGGCTCTCGTGCTGTGGGGCAGAGGTGAACTGCTTCATCGAATCTCCTTCGATCCGGACACAGGCTGACTCCGGCATGCCGGACGCCTGAGCGGAAGCGCTGGTGGGGTCGGTCCGATCCTACGGCAGAGCGACCTACGATAGGACACGACAAGCTGGGCACCGGGGAATCCGGACGACGCGATCAGCAGTGATCGGGAAGGAGCAACATGCTCTCCATCGGAGTGGACATCGGGGGCACCAAGATCGCGGCTGGCGTGGTCGACGAGGACGGTGGGATCATCGCCGCGACGACGCGGAGCACCCCGGCCACGGATGCTGAGCTGATCGAGGCCGGAGTGGCTGACGCCGTGGCAGAGCTGCGCGCGGAGCATGAGGTCGTCGGGGTGGGCGTCGGTGCGGCGGGCTTCGTCAGCGCCGACCGCCGCACGGTCCGGTTCGCCGCGAACCTCGCGTGGCGCCAGCGCCCCCTGGCCGACGAGCTCGAACGGCTGACCGGGCTCCCCGTGGTCGTCGAGAACGACGCGAACGCGGCCGGGTGGGCCGAATATCGCTTCGGGGCCGCGACCGAGGCCAAGCACATGCTGATGGTCACCCTCGGTACCGGCCTGGGCGGCGCGATCGTCCTGGACGGGCAGCTGATCCGCGGTGGCGACGGGTTCGCCGGAGAGGTCGCGCACATGACCGCGGTCCCGGACGGCCAGTGGTGCGGATGCGGTCGCAAGGGCTGCCTCGAGCAGTACACCTCAGGGACAGCGCTGGTGCGCACCGCCAAGCGCCGCGCAGCGGCGGGGGACCCCGTGATGGGCCCTCTCGTGCAGGCGGCCGGCGGTGCGAAGAAGGAGATCGACGGGCCGTTGATCACGCGGGTCGCGCAGCAGGGGGACCCCGGCGCGCAGGAGCTGATCGCCGAGCTCGGCACGTGGCTCGGGCTCGGCATGGCGTCGATCTCCTCGCTGCTGGACCCCGAGGTCATCGTCGTCGGCGGCGGTGTCGCAGCCGCCGGGGAGATGCTGCTGGCCCCGGCGAGGGAGGCGTACGCCGCCAACCTGACGGCGCGCACCCATCGCACGCTGGCTCCGTTCGTCCTGGCGAGCATGGGGAATCGGGCCGGCATCGTCGGCGCGGCGGATCTCGCACGCTGACACGGCCTCCGCCTCGTCCTCTGTCCCCGCCACTGCTGCTGGCGGGGGCGGCGCCGGCCGGGCCCCGCTCGCGGAGGAGCGAGCAGGCAGGCGCAGAAATGTTGGCGCCGATCTGTGGGAACAGTGCAGTTAGCACGGACCTGCTGGAACAGTGCTCCTAGAGCTCGGCGCCGTCGTCGTCCCCGTGTCGCGAGCGCGGGACCCGCAGCAGCAAGGAGATGACCCCTCCCAGCGCAGCCAGCCCGCCCAGCCAGCCCAGGATGCCGGGCAGGACCGAGAACATGGGGACGATGACCAGCAGCAGGAAGCCGCCGATGAGGGCTGTCCAGGACCACAGCGACGCCGAGGTCGGCTGCGGGAAATCGGGGTCCGGGGGCTCGAAGTCCCCGTAGAGGACCTCGTCGTCGTCCAGCTCGCGAGGCCGCGGCGCGTCGCGCGGACCGGCGACGGGCTCGGGCGGGCGGGCCGAGGGATGTGCGGCGCGGGCCCGGGCGCGGGACTCGGCGCTCGGTGGCTCCGGCGGGGACTCTGCGCTGTAGGACCACAGGTCGTCACCGGCGGCGTCGTCCGTGGGATCCGGCGTACGCGCCGCGGGCTCATGCGGTGCCTCGCCGGGACGGAGCACCATGCCCTCGCTCTCGAGCATGCGGGCGAACTCGGCGTCGACGTCACGTGGATCGTGGGCGCTGCCCCGCTCCGGGCTCATCGCTCTTCTCCCGGACGGTGGGGGACATGCCGCTCGAGGAACTGGGCGGAGGCCTCGAAGAGACGCTGGGCGTCATGGTCCAGCGGTGCGAGGTGATAGCTGCGGGGGAGGGCGAGCCGCTCGACGCTGCCGCTCACGCCGGCCGCGACGATATCGCTGTCCGACGGAGGGACCGTGTGGTCTTCGCGCGAGGTGGCCAGCAGCAGCGGAGCCGTCACGCCGTCCAGTCCTCGTCGTGTACGACGGAAGAGCCGGCGCAGCTGGGCGACGGCGCGCAGCGGGGTCCGGTCATAGGCCTCCTCAACGGCACCCTCCCGGGCGACATCGGACCCGATGCCTGCCACCGTGGGGACCACCGGGGCCAGCAGCTCGGCGATGCCGGCCACCGGCGTCAGGGTCATGCCCGGGTTGACGGCCACGAGCGCTGCGATGCGGCCGCGGAGCTCGGGATCCTCTCCGAGTGCGAGGGTGAGAGCCCCTCCCATGGAGAGCCCGCCCACGGCGATCGGGCCGAATTCGTCGGAGAGGTCGATCGCGGCGTCGCGCACCTGCTCGTACCAGTCCTGCCAGCGGTACCTCGTGAGGTCCTGCCACGTGGTCGCATGCCCAGGGAGCAGGGGCAGCTCCACCGCCCATCCCCGGGCCGCATGATCCTCGGCCCACGGCCGCAGGGACTGCGGAGATCCGGTGAATCCATGGCACAGGAGCAACCCACCGCGCGGGTTAGAGTGACCCCGCGCGCTCCAGGGGCGGGACAGTTCGCTGAACGCCATGGGTACATCGTCGCACCCGCGCGCGCATGCTTCATCCCCGTTCCCCCCTAGCCGCCCGATCGGACGTCGCTCTCCCGCGCATCCACGAGGAGTCCGCTGTGCTGTACGAGCTCGCCAAACCGGTGGTCATGGCCATCTCCCGCCTGCTGTGGAACCCCGCGATCACCGGAGCGGAGAATGTCCCCGAGAGTGGGCCGGTCATCCTCGCCTCGAACCATCTGGCGTACTGCGACACCGTGTTCCTGCCCGGGCAGCTGCGCCGGACCGTGCACTTCCTCGGCAAGTCGGACATGTTCTCCGGCAGCTCGCTCCCGCAACGGATCGGAGCGCGCATCATGCATGGACTCCATGTGATGCCCGTGGACCGCAGCGGAGGCCGCGCGGCGAGGCCGGCGATCGATGCCGGGGCGGCCGTGCTCGAGGCAGGAGGGATCCTCGGCATCTACCCCGAGGGCACCCGCAGTCCCGACGGGCGCCTCTACCGCGGCAAGACGGGAGTGGCCCGCATCGCCCTCGCGACGGGGGTGCCGATCGTGCCGGTCGCGATGCTCGGAGTGCACGAGGCCCATCGCGGGCGGAAGTACTTCCCGCGCAGACGGCCGCAGATCCGCGTGGTGATCGGCGAGCCGCTGCTGGCCCAGGAGATCGCGAGCTCCTGGGACGGCACCGACGAATCGGCACTGGTCCGCGCGATCACGGAAGCAGTCATGGATCGCATCCAGGAGATGTCCGGGCAGGAGCGCAGCGAGGAGTACTCGGCAGACGTCAAGCGGCGGCTGCGCGCCGCCGCCGGGCGCTCGGACCGGCCTCGGAGCGGCTGACGGGCCGACGAGGTGGAACCACGCGCGCAGTGTGGTCCTGCCCACTGGAACACGTCCGCTGAGCGGCCGCGCACTGCGTACCCTGAGGGGGTGACCCAGTTCAGCTCTGATGCCCCCGCCCGCGCCCACGCCTTCACCCTGTCCTCGGCCGATGACGGCCTGGCAGCGCTCGGTGCCTGGCGCGACTATCCGAGGGTCCAGCAGCCGGTATGGCCCGACGAGGACGAGCGCGCACAGGTCTTCGAGGATCTGCGCTCGGCTCCGCCGCTGGTCTTCGCCGGTGAGGTCGATGTGCTGCGCGACCGGGTCGCAGCGGCAGCCCGCGGTGAGGCCTTCCTGCTCGCCGGGGGAGACTGCGCGGAGACCTTCGCCGACTCCACCGCGGATCGCATCCGCAACAAGATCCGTACGATCCTCCAGATGTCGGCGGTCCTGACCTACGGGGCCTCCGTCCCCGTGGTGAAGATGGGCCGCATGGCGGGCCAGTTCGCCAAGCCGCGCTCCTCCGACGAGGAGACCTACGAGGGACAGACGCTCCCGACCTACCGCGGCGACGCCGTCAATGCGTACGCCTTCACGCCCGAGTCCCGCATCCCCGATCCGAAGCGGCTGTGGAAGACGTACACCACGAGCTCGGCGACCCTGAACCTGCTGCGCGCCTTCACCGGTGGCGGCTTCGCGGACCTGCGTGAGGTGCACTCCTGGAACCGCGGTTTCACCTCGGGCGCCGGCTACGACCGGTACGAGGAGCTCGCAGGTCAGGTCGACAAGGCCATTCGCTTCATGGATGCGATCGGTGCGGACTTCGACGCCCTCAAGGTCGTCGAGTTCTACGCCTCGCACGAAGCGCTGCTGCTGGACTACGAAGAGGCGCTGTCCCGGATCGATTCCCGCACCGGGGAGATCTACGGCTGCTCCGGTCACTTCCTGTGGATCGGGGAGCGGACCCGCCAGCTCGAGGGCGCCCATGTGGACTTCATGGCGCGCCTGCGCAACCCGATCGGCGTCAAGCTCGGGCCGGATGCATCGGTGGACGATGCACTGCGCCTGATCGACAAGCTCGACCCGGAGCGCGAGCCCGGCCGGCTGACGTTCATCACCCGCATGGGAGCAGGGAAGATCCGTGAGCGGCTCCCTGCGCTCGTGGAGGGCGTGCACGATTCCGGGGCGCAGGTCGCCTGGGTCACCGATCCGATGCACGGCAACACGATCACGTCGTCCAACGGATACAAGACCCGTCGGTTCGAGGACATCCTCGACGAGGTCGTCGGCTTCTTCGAGGTGCATCAGGCTCTGGGCACGATCCCGGCCGGGCTGCACATGGAGCTCACGGGTGATGACGTCACCGAGGTCCTCGGCGGCGCCGGAGAGATCGATGAAGAGGGCCTGACCCGTCGGTACGAGACGCTGGTGGATCCACGGCTGAACCATCAGCAGTCCCTCGAGCTCGCCTTCCTCGTCGCCGAGATGCTCTCCCGGCGCTGAGCGGACGCTCGCCGCGCGCGAGGTCGGAACGCCAGCCCGCGGGGTGCGGACGCTGGCTCCCGGGATGAGTCGACCTGCCCACCCCGCATGGTGTGTCGGTGAGGCGCCGCTCGACGACACGTGCTGCTGGATACCTATGGGTAACCCGCCGTCGGTCGCTTCGCCTTCGGGGGCTTCCCGTTCGAGCGCTTCCCGTTGGGGTGTTTCCCGCCCGGCCGCTTCCCGTTGGGGTGTTTCCCGCCCGGCCGCTTCCCGTTGGGGTGTTTCCCGCCCGGCCGCTTCCCGTTGGGGGGCACGCTCGGCCCGCACCATCGGTTTCGGACTCGACCGGGCTCTGCGCGAGGTGAGTTCTGCACGAGGCGGGCTATGTCGTGCAGGTCGTGGCCCCTCTCCGTCAACGAAGGGGCGGGGCATCCACCGTCACGTGGATGCCCCGCCTCATCCTGCGCACTGGTGAGAAAGTCCTCGAGGTCAGAACACGGTGATGGTGATCGCCGAGCCCTTCTCGACCTCGGACCCTGCTGCTGCGGACTGCTCGTAGACGAGGCCGAACACCGGCTTGCCGCGATCGTGCTCCACGGTGACGGCGAATCCTGCGGCCTCGAGCGTGGCCTTCGCCTCGGCCTCGGGCTTCTGGAACACGTCGGGCACCTTCACCATCTCCGGCCCGAGCGAGGTCACGACGTTGACCGTGTCGCCGCGGTATCCGGTGCCCGACGCCGGCGACTGGGAGATGACCGATCCGGCAGGCACGCTGCTCGAGTGGGCCGATGAGCTCGTCACCGTGAATCCGGCGCTCTCCAACGCGCTGCGAGCGCTCTCACCGCTCTTGCCGGTCTGGTCGGGGATGGTGATCGGCTGTCGACCCTGGGAGACGACGACGTGCACCTCGCCACCGGCGGGCAGTGCGTCCTCCTCCTGGGATTGAGAGATGACCTCGCCCTTCGCAATGGTCTCCGAGTACTTCGGGTCGTCCTCCACCAACTCGAGACCGG
The DNA here is from genome assembly GCF_052378285.1 of Brachybacterium sp. AOP3-A1-3. Taxonomy (NCBI): domain Bacteria; kingdom Bacillati; phylum Actinomycetota; class Actinomycetes; order Micrococcales; family Dermabacteraceae; genus Brachybacterium; species Brachybacterium sp. AOP3-A1-3. Next base: position 82,975 of record NZ_JBQSXM010000005.1, read on the forward strand.
CGTCCTCCACCTCGCTGCGAGCCGCCTCGAGGGTCTTGCCCTGGACATCCGGGACCGGGAAGGTCTGCACGCCCTTGGAGACCACGAGATCCACGCCCGAGCCCTTCTTGACCGTGGTCCCGGTCGAGGGGCTCGAGGAGATGACGTGGCCGGCGGGAACGGTGTCGTCGAACCGCTCCTCGGTGTGCACGGCGAGGTCGGCGGAGTCGAGTACGGCCTCGGCGTCGGTCAGCTGCGTGCCGGTGAGGATGGGAACGGTGCGATCCGCCCCAGGGCCCGTGTTGAAGTACCAATCCCCGCCGGACCATGCCCCGAGCACCAGTGCGGCCGCGAGGCACAGCGCCGCCACGACCGCGAGCGGGCGGGAACGGTGCCGTGTCCCGAGGGGCAGATGGCGGCCACGACGTCCCTTCGGGGTACGCAGCACGACGGTGCGCGAGCTGGAGTCCTCGTCGGCTGTGTCCTCAGAGCCCTCAGGGCCCCCAGAGGTTTCGGAGCCCTCAGAGCTCTCGGGGCTGCCTGCGCCGTAGGAGCCCTCTGCTGCCTCTGCGCCGTCGAGATCGGGCGTGAGCTCCGAACTTGTCTCGCCCCCTTCGCCCTCCTCGCCCCCCTCGACCTTTTCGACGGCCGACGCCTCGTCGACGAGGTGGTCGGAAACGGGAGACTTCTCGTCGCCGTTGTCGCGGTGATCGTCCTCGAGCAGTCCGGCCGGGAACGCCCGGGGGCCGCGCCGCAGTTCGGCGACGACGTCATCGAGATGGGCGGTCGGCAGCTTCACGTCCGAGGTGTCGTCGAGCTCGCGCGGGGTGGGGCGGGTGCTCAGGACCGTGGCTGGGAGGGTGTCCTGGAGCTCTCGGACCGCGCGCAGGAGATCAGCGGCGGTGGCGGGGCGCTGCTCGACCGGTCGGGCAGCGGCCCAGGTCACCAGGGAGTCGAGTTCACGAGGGATGCCGGAGGCGACGGTGGACGGTGCGGGGATGTCCTCGTGCACGTGCTGGAAGGCGATGTGGACGGGCTGCTCGCCGCGGAACGGCTGGACCCCGGTGAGCATCTCGTACAGCACTATCCCCAGGGAGTACAGGTCGCTGCGCTCGTCGCTGTGACCTCGGGTGACCACCTCGGGGCTGATGTAGGCGACGGTGCCCAGAAGCGTCGCGCTGGCGGAGGAGTTGCTCGACCCGATAGCACGGGCCAGGCCGAAATCGGCGACCTTCACGAGCCCGTCGGGGGCCAGGAGGATGTTCTCGGGCTTGATGTCGCGGTGGACGATCCCGGCGGCGTGGGCGGCCACCAGGGCCTCGAGCACCTGCGCGGTGACATCGAGGGTCTCGCCGATGGTGAGACGGCCACGGTCGAGGATCCGCGCGCGGAGGGTCTCGCCCTCGACGAGCTCCATGGCGAGGTAGATGCGGTCCTCGTCGGCCCCCTGGTCGAAGACCCCGACGACGTTGCGATGCGCGAGCCTCGCGGCGGCGCGGGCCTCCCGACCGAAACGTCGACGGAAGTCCTCGTCCATCGCGAGGTGGGGATGCATGATCTTCAGGGCGACGACGCGGTCCAGCCGCTCGTCGTGGCCGCGGTGCACCGTCGCCATTCCGCCGCGCGCGATCGGCTCCTCGACCCGATAACGGTCGTCGAGGAGCAGGCTGATGCCGGGGGAAGTCGACGTCGCCGCGCTCACGTGGTCAATCTACGACGCACTGCTGCGAGGAGTTCGCACCGACACACGGCGATCGGGCTCGGGAGTGTGACGTCGGTCGGCGTGATGTCCATGGCCGATGGCGCGCTCGGGGTGCGCGCCGGTCCTCGGGCGTGGCACCCTGGTCCCGTGAATGCCCTCGATGAACTCATCCCTGACTGGCTCGCCCTCCCCGATGTGGCCCTGCACCTGGACGTGGAAGTCTCCCGCGTCCGTCGACTCGTCGACGAGGGGGAGCTCATCGCCGTGCGTCGTGGTGACCCCGTCGTCCGGATGGTCCCGGCGCTGCTGCTCACGGACGAGGGCATCGCCCCGCACCTCCGCGGCACGATCACGATCCTTCGCGACGGTGGATTCGACGATGTGGAGCTGCTGACCTGGCTCTTCACCGAGGATGAGTCGCTTCCCGGTCGTCCGATCGATCAGCTGCGCATCGGTCAGCGCGGCGAGGTGCGACGTCGGGCCCAGGCGCTCGCCCTCTGACCAGCCGTCCGGCTCGACCCGTACGGACTTCTCCTGAGCGCCTCGCGTAATCTTCCAGGTCCACGGGAGCGCCTCGCGCCTCACGTCCCGTCCACGTACGCGTGATCCCCGGGGTCGCTCAGCCCGGCAGCGAGTCGACGTCCGTCGCCTGCTCGGCGAGGGCTGCGAGTCCGGCCCGCCCGGGATCTCCGATGCCGGTGGCGCCGGCCAGCAGCTCGCGCGCATGTGCTGCCCGAGCACGGACTTCGTCGGCGACCGAGCGGACGGCGCCTGAGGCGACCATGAGGTGATGCACCTGCTGGATCTGCGCCGGCGTCGCGTCGGAGCGGCCGATGACGCTCTCCAACAGCTCTCGCCCGGCCGCATCGGTGGCGGACTCGGTCCGCGCCAGCAGCACGGTGCGCTTGCCCTCGACGATGTCGCCGCCGATCGGTTTGCCGGTCTCGTCCTGGTCACCGATCACGCTGAGCAGGTCATCTCGCAGCTGGAACGCCGTGCCGACCTCGATCGCCCAGGCGGACAGCTGGTCGAGGGCGGTGTCGTCCCCGCCCATCAGCGCCGCGCCGATCCGGACCGGACGCAGCACCGTGTACGGAACGGTCTTCCAGCGGATCACGGACAGGGCCGCGCTCTCCGCGTCGGGGGCGGAGGAGAAGCCCCCTGCTTGGTGGAGGATGTCCAGGAACTGACCGGACATGACCTCAGTGCGCAGGTCATCGAACTCCCGGCGGGCCCGGGCGGCCCTCGTCGGCTCGACATCGACAGCGGCAGCGAGCTGCTCGGCCCAGCTGAGAGCGAGATCGCCGAGCACGATCGCGAGCGCGATCCCGTAATCCTCGGACGAGCCGACGAGGCTCGCGAGCTCGTGGTCCGTCGCGGCCTCGACATGGAGGGCCGGGCGTCCCCGGCGCACGGGGGAGTGGTCGATGACGTCATCGTGCATGAGGGCCGCGGCCTGGACCAGCTCGATCGCGGCGCCGTAGCGGGCGAGCGCGTCCAGTTCGTCCTCGGTGGGCTCTCGGTGCAGAGCGGAGGCCCCTCCCCAGAAGCAGAAGCGTGGGCGCAGCAGCTTCCCTCCGTCGAGATAGCGGGCGAGGGTGTCGACCAGCTGTGCGGACTCCGGAGAGATCTCCGCGAGATGACCGCGTCGCCGTGCGAGCTCGTCGGCGGTGATCGACTCGACCCGCTCGACCAGACGTCGATCGAGCTCACGGAGGTCGGCACCGGTCAGCGGCGCTCCAGCAGAGGACATCGGTACTCCCTTTCGACGGTCCCGATGATCTTCCCACGGCGTCCTGACCGCGTGCCGCACGGGCACAGGGTCCTTTCCTCCACACGGGGTGTCCGTCCCCAACTCGGGCGGGAGGACTGCGCGGACGGGAACGGTGCACGAAGGTCGGTCCATGACGACCAACACCCCACCAGCCGGCTCCGCTCGGCGTGTCCTGCACCCCTACGACCCCTCCGAGTTCCTCGCCGAGACCAGGATCTGCCTGCGTCAGATCCCGACCGACTGCCTCATCGTGATGGGGTGCGGGGAGAGCGGGCAGCCTCCGGTGGTGACCACGTCCGAGCTGTCCGACCTCCTCGCCCCGGGCTGGGCGGACCGGCTCGAGCAGCATCTGGAGCTCCTGCTGAGCCGGGGCTGTCGCCGGGCCTCTGCCATGATCGTCGTCGGCGACGGTGACGGTGAGCTGCCCGAACCCGTCGTGGAGGAGCTCACGGTGCGGTTGTCGGCGAGGTTCCTCGCGACGGCCGCTCACCTGCTTCCGGACCCCTTTCCGCTGGAGTCCCTCTGGCTCGTCGCGAACGCGCAGTGCCGGCAGGTGATCCGGGGCGAGCCCGACGGCGACGAGGAACGCCTCCTGGTCTCGCCGCCGCAGCCGCTGCGTCCCTTCCAGGAGACTCGCGCCGCTGCCGACGAGGTCCTCGTCGGACGCTCCATCCCGCAGCCGCCCCGGGACGAGCCGCGGCTCGAGCTGGTGGGCCGCCACCTGCATCTCACCCGGACGGCCCTCGACGCTGCCGTCGATCCGGGGGAGCTCTTCGCCAGAGCACGGGACGCGCTGCGCAGGCTGCGCGCCGGGGTCGAGGGTCCTGCGGATCCGCGCTTCGTGACGGACTGTGAACACATCTCGGAACTGGTGTCCGCCGTCGCCGTCGAGCGCCTGCACTGGGAGCTGCTCGCGCGCTGCGTCGATCGGGGGAACGCCGCCCCGATCGATCGGGAGCAGCTGCTGCAGATTCTCGTCCGGGACGGGTCCTGGACCCCGGATGTCGACGTCTGTGCAGGTGGCGAATGGTATATGGCGATTCAGCAGCTGCGCGATGTCGTGGCGGCAGGATGTGCGGATCCGGCACTCCCGAACCACGGGATCGCCCGGGAGGCGTGGCGAGGGCTGACCGCGATACTCGTCCTGCTGGCCTGGTGGAACCACCGGTTCGCGACGGCGGGCGGTCTCGTGGATGAGCTCTGGGATCGGGAACCGGCATCGACTCTGGCACCCTTGTTGGCACGTATGACCGACACGCCGATCTTTCCGGCCTGGTGGCCCAGTCCCTGACTCCGGGACGACTGGTGCGAGCCGGCCGGAGCGCAGGGAGGAGGAGCCGCCGATGACCGCACTCGGAGCTCTGCACCGGACGACGGCGACCACCTCGTCGACCCCGAGCGGACGGGCCGCGACCTCGTTCCCGGACCGGCAGGTGACCGGAGAGCCCGCCCCGGATGTCCCGCCGGCCGCTTCAACGGGCGCCTGGACCACCGCGCACGGGGCAGGGGACCGGAAGTTCATGTCCATCGGCTCTCTCGAGCTCGAGAGCGGCACGGTGCTCCAGGACGTCACCATGGCATACGAGACCTGGGGTGCCCTCGACGCGGATGGCGGCAACGCCATTCTCGTGCTGCACGCGCTCACCGGGGACTCGCACGTGCGTGGAGGCGTGAGCGCCGCGCATCCGAGTCCTGGATGGTGGGAGGACGTGGTCGGTCCCGGTCTCCCGATCGACACCGACCGCTGGTTCGTGATCGCGCCGAACATCCTCGGTGGTTGTCAGGGGAGCACCGGGCCCAGTTCCCTGGCTCCCGATGGACGTGCCTGGGGTTCCCGGTTCCCGGTGCTGACCGTGCGGGACCAGGTCGCCGCTGAACGTCGCCTGCGCGACCAGCTCGAGATCGAGCGCTGGGGTCTCGTGATCGGTGGATCGATGGGCGGGATGCGAGCGGTCGAATGGGCGGTGAGCCATCCGGACGAGGTGGAGCGGCTCGCTGTCATCGCCAGCTCGGCGCGGGCGACCGCTGATCAGATCGCCTGGAACAGCGCCCAGAGCGCTGCGATCCGCGTCGATCCCGAGTTCCGGGGCGGCGACTACTACGACGTCGGCGGTGGCCAGGGTCCGCAGCTGGGACTCGGCATCGCGCGCCGCATCGCCCACACCACGTATCGCACCGCGACGGAGCTCGAGACCCGATTCGGGAATCGCCCCCAGGAGTCCGAGGACCCCTTCGACGGGGTCGGGCGTCACCAGATCACCAGCTATCTGGACCACCATGCCGGCAAGCTCGCGCGTCGCTTCGACGCGAACTCCTATCTCGTGCTCGCCCATTCGATGAGCACGCACGACGTCGGCCGGGGCCGCGGCGGGGTCGACGCGGCGCTGTCCCGGGTCAGCGCTCGTGCGCTCGTCGTGGCGATCGATTCCGATCGTCTCTTCCCTCCGTCGCTGGTGGAGGAGATGGCCGAGCACATCCCACGCTCCAGCTGGCATGTCGCGCACTCGGAGGTCGGGCACGATGCGTTCCTGCTCGCCCATCCGGAGCTCGACGGGTGGATCGCGGACCTGCTCGATGGCTAAGCTGGTGGGATCAGTCGACGGCCCTCGAGCGAGGCGTCTCGAGAACCGTCCCGAGTTGGGAGCTGGCGAATGACCGTTGTCGTGGGCTACACACCATCGAGCCAGGGCATGGCTGCCCTGCGCTCTGCAGTCCGGAGCGCCAAGCGGGACAGAACGGACCTGGTCGTCGCCTATTACCAGTTCTGCGAAGCTCCGGACGGGCTCGCCGCCCCGTCGGAGGCGGACGTGCAGGACGCTCTGGCCGAGGCGGATGCGGAGGGGGTCGACGTCGTGCTGCGTCGTCGATCGCTGCCGGACATCGGTGAGTTCCTGCTGACCGTGGTCGATGAGTTCTCGGCGACTCTGCTGGTGATCGGGCTGAGGCGGAAGTCGCCCATCGGGAAGCTCAATCTCGGCGCCGCCGCACGACGTGTCGTGCTCGGAGCGCCGTGTCCCGTGCTCGCCGTGAAGGACGATGACCGGCACGCGGGCACCAGCAAGCACTCGGTCGCCTGAAGTTCGTGCCGCGCCCTTCGGGGGTGCGGCAGCAGGCGCAGCAGGAGGCGCTGCCGGGGTGCGGAGAGACGCTGCCGAGGCTTCTGGGCGCGGCCGGGAATAAGTGCTCGCGCAGGACGTTATACTTGTGAGGCTTGACGGCACCGTGCCTTCGTGCGCCGTGAACCCGGTAGACACCGGTTCGACGGTTGCCCCAGGACCCGAGCCGCGCCGAGATGACTGATCGCCCGAGTGTGGCGGTGCACCCCAGGGTCACCGCCGGAAGAAGGAACTCTGTGACCTCCTCCAAGACCGCTGAGACCGCCACCGAGACGACCGCTGAGGCGGCCGTCCCCGAGGCGGACGCGACCTCGAAGCGTTCCGCGTCGACCGCGAAGAGCACGACCGCGAAGACCGCCGGAACCCCGAGCAAGCGCACGTCCAGTACGAAGACCGCCGCGGAGCCGGCGGATGATGCCGAGGCTCCCGCCGCCGAGAAGCCTGCGGCCAAGAAGCCTGCCGCGCGCAAGCCCGCTGCGAAGAAGAAGCCCGCCGCCACGAAGGCGTCCAAGGCCGCCGCGTCGAAGGACGCGGAGGACGAGGCCGACGAAGAGGTGGAGGAGTCGGAGCCCAAGAAGGAGGCGTCGGCGGCTGACGCCAAGGTCGAGGCCTCAGGTGGCTTCATCTTCAATGCCTCGGAGGATGACGCACCTGCCCAGCAGGTCGTCACCGCTGGTGCGACCGCCGATCCGGTCAAGGACTACCTCAAGCAGATCGGCAAGGTGGCGTTGCTGAACGCCGCGCAGGAGGTCGAGCTCGCCGAGCGTATCGAGGCCGGTCTCTTCGCGGAGCAGAAGCTCAAGCGCGACGAGTCGATCGCCAAGACGAAGGCCGGCCGTGAGCTCGGGATGATCGCCGAGGACGGGCGGGCCGCCAAGGACCACCTGCTCGAGGCCAACCTCCGACTGGTGGTCTCCCTCGCCAAGCGCTACACCGGCCGCGGCATGCTGTTCCTGGACCTGATCCAGGAGGGCAACCTCGGTCTGATCCGCGCCGTGGAGAAGTTCGACTACTCCAAGGGCTACAAGTTCTCGACCTACGCGACCTGGTGGATCCGTCAGGCGATCACCCGCGCCATGGCGGACCAGGCCCGCACGATCCGCATCCCGGTGCACATGGTCGAGGTCATCAACAAGCTCGCTCGTGTCCAGCGGCAGATGCTGCAGGACCTCGGCCGGGAGCCCACCCCCGAGGAGCTCGCCAAGGAACTCGACATGACCCCGGAGAAGGTCGTCGAGGTCCAGAAGTACGGCCGCGAGCCGATCTCCCTGCACACCCCTCTGGGTGAGGACGGCGACAGCGAGTTCGGTGACCTCATCGAGGACTCCGAGGCTGTGGTCCCGGCGGATGCCGTGAGCTTCACCCTGCTGCAGGAGCAGCTGCACTCGGTGCTGGACACCCTCTCCGAGCGCGAGGCCGGAGTGGTCTCCATGCGCTTCGGTCTCGAGGACGGGCAGCCCAAGACCCTTGATGAGATCGGAAAGGTCTACGGCGTCACGCGCGAGCGGATCCGTCAGATCGAGTCCAAGACGATGTCGAAGCTGCGTCACCCCTCGCGCTCGCAGGTGCTGCGCGACTACCTCGACTGAGGGCGACCCCGCACGACCTCGACGGCCGCGCCGGGACCTGTGAACAGGTCCCGGCGCCGCCGTCGTCCGAAGGCAGTCGGTGTCTGAAGGCAGCCAGCGTCTGCGCAGAGTCGCCGTCTGGACGTACGGGCCGTCGGCGTCCGAGACCACGAGAGGGCACCCACCAGCGGTGGGTGCCCTCTCGTCTGAGGTCCGGGGTGACGTCACCCGGGCCGTGGTTCAGACGGTGATCAGTCCTCGACCGGTTCCGGCTTGGCGTGGAGCCTCTCCGTCTCGTCGATGACCTCGGAGGCGACGTCCTTGAGGGCGTCCTGGTGGGCGCGGGCGTGATGTGCACAGAACATCAGCTCGCCGCCGGCCTCCAGGAGCACCTTGACGTACGCCTGGGCGCCGCAGCGGTCGCAGCGGTCGTGTGCGGTCAGCCGGGGGGCTTCAAGAGTCAGGTTCATAGTCCTTTTCTAGCATCGGATGCGCCCCCTGGGGAGTGCTCGGGCCCGTGGTTCGCTCGGGGCGCAACGAATCTGTGAGCGGTGCCGCAATGCGCGGTTCCACGGCGCCGGGCACGTAGGATCCCAGGCGTGGCCACCTCCAGCAGCACGAAGAAATCCGCATACGACGCACGCAACCTCCAGGTCCTCGAAGGGCTGGAGGCGGTGCGGAAGCGTCCCGGCATGTACATCGGCTCGACGGACTCCCGCGGGCTCATGCACTGCCTGTGGGAGATCCTCGACAACTCGGTCGACGAGGCCCTGGGCGGTCACGGCGATTCCATCTCGGTGATCCTGCATCCCGACGCCTCCGTCGAGGTCCGCGACACCGGTCGTGGTGTCCCGGTCGATGTCGAGCCGCGCACGGGCCTGACCGGTGTCGAGGTCGTCTATACGAAGCTCCATGCCGGGGGGAAGTTCGGCGGCGGCTCCTATGCGGCCTCCGGCGGCCTGCACGGTGTCGGCGCGAGCGTCGTCAACGCGCTCTCCGGCCGGCTCGACGTCGAGGTGGACCGTGCCGGCAAGACCTACGCGATGAGCTTCCGGCGAGGTCAGCCGGGGACCTTCGAGGACGGCGACCAGCCGGACCCCGACGCGCCCTTCACCCCTGCTCAGGGACCGGGGGAGCTGCGCGTGATCGGCACGGCGAAGCGCGGAGTCAGCGGGACCCGGGTGCGGTACTGGGCGGATCCGCAGATTTTCATCAAGGGATCCCACTTCGCGCTCGACGAGCTGCACCGGCGGGCCCGACAGACGGCGTTCCTCGTGCCCGGCCTGCAGATCTCCGTTACCGATCAGCGTCCCGAGGCCTCCCCGGACCAACCGGCCACACGCAGCTACAAGTACGACGGCGGGATCAGCGAGTTCGTCGAGTACCTGGCGCAGGACGAGAAGATCACCGACGTGATCCGCCTGCAGGGATCGGGCGACTACACCGAGACCGTGCCCGTGCTCGACAAGAACGGGCACATGGTCTCCACCGACGTGGAGCGTTCCTGTGAGGTCGATATCGCGCTGCGCTGGGGTGCCGACTACGACTCCACGCTGCGCTCGTTCGTCAACATCGTCGCCACGCCCAAGGGCGGCACCCATATGTCCGGCTTCGAGCAGGCCCTGGTCAAGACGATGCGCAAGCAGGTCGAGAACCAGGCTCGACGGGTGAAGTTCAACGCCAAGAACGAGAAGATCGAGAAGGACGATGCGCTGGCAGGCCTGACCGCTGTCGTGAGTGTGCGCATCGACGAGCCGCAGTTCGAGGGCCAGACCAAGGAGATCCTCGGCACCCCGGCGATCCGCGCGATCGTCGGGAAGATCGTCGAGCAGCGGCTGACCACCTTCCTCACCTCGACCACGAAGGGCGAGAAGGAACAGGCCGCGCTGGTCGTCGACAAGGTGGTCTCCGAGATGCGTGCACGCATCGCGGCACGGATGCACAAGGAGGTCTCGCGGCGGAAGAACGCCCTGGAGTCGTCCACGATGCCGACCAAGCTCGCCGACTGCCGCACCCATGACGTCGAGCGCTCCGAGCTGTTCATCGTCGAGGGTGACAGCGCCCTGGGCACCGCCAAGAACGCGCGCTCCTCGGAGTACCAGGCGCTCCTGCCCATCCGCGGCAAGATCCTCAACGTGCAGAAGGCGTCCATCACGGACATGCTCAAGAACACCGAGTGCGCGGCGATCATCCAGGTCATCGGGGCCGGTTCCGGGCGCACCTTCGACCTCGACGCCGCTCGCTACGGCAAGATCATCATGATGACGGATGCCGACGTCGACGGTGCCCACATCCGCACCCTGCTGCTGACCCTGTTCCATCGCTACATGCGGCCGCTGGTCGAGGCCGGGCGTGTCTACGCCGCGGTCCCGCCGCTGCACCGCGTGGAGATCATCCACGGCGGCAAGAAGAAGAACGAGCTCGTCTACACCTACTCCGAGGCAGAGCTGAACAAGCTCCTGAAGAACCTCGAGCGGCGGGGGAAGAAGTACAAGGAGCCGATCCAGCGCTACAAGGGTCTGGGTGAGATGGACGCTGATCAGCTGGCGGACACCACCATGGATCCCGGTCACCGCACCCTGCGTCGGGTGCGTATCGAGGATGCGGAGGCCGCCAGTGCGGTCTTCGAGCTCCTGATGGGCTCCGAGGTCGCGCCCCGCAAGCAGTTCATCATCGAAGGAGCCGAAGAGCTCGACCTGGAGAGGATCGACGCATGAGTGTCGCCGTCCGTGTGATCCCGTGCCTGGATGTCGACGCCGGCCGTGTCGTCAAGGGCGTCAACTTCCAGGGCATGCGCGATGCCGGGGACCCGGTCGAGCTCGCCGCCCGGTACGGGGCGGAGGGGGCCGATGAGCTCACCTTCCTCGATGTCACCGCCTCCTCCGGGGGCCGGGCGACCATGATCGATGTGGTGCGCCGCACCGCGGAGCAGATCTTCATCCCGTTGACCGTCGGCGGCGGGGTGCGCTCGGTGGACGACGTGGATCAGCTCCTCCGGGCGGGCGCCGACAAATGCGGGGTCAACACCGCTGCGATCGGACGTCCCGAGCTGATCAGCGAGATCTCCCACCGTTTCGGCAACCAGGTTCTGGTGCTCTCGATCGACGCCCGGCGCGTCACCAAGGACACCCCGGAGGGCACGGCCCGCACCGGGTCCGGCTTCGAGGTCACCACCCACGGCGGCCGTCGCGGCACCGGCATCGATGCGATCGCATGGATCCGCGAGGTGACGCAGCGAGGCGCCGGGGAGATCCTGCTGAACTCCATGGACGCCGATGGCACCGAGCAGGGCTTCGACCTCGAGCTGATCCGGCTCGCGCGAGGGGCCACCAACCTTCCGCTGATCGCGTCAGGCGGTGCCGGGAAGCCCGAGGACTTCGCGCCGGCCGTGCACGTCGGCGCTGACGCCGTGCTCGCGGCGAGCGTGTTCCACTTCCAGCAGATGACCATCGCCGACGCGAAGAAGGCGATGGCCGCCGACGGCATCACCGTGCGCTGATCGCGCCGCGCTGGCGACAGGACCCCGTCCGGGAACGGACGGGGTCCTGTCTTATGAGCCCGGAGCCCGGAGCCCGGAGCCCGGAGCCCGGAGCCCGGAGCCCGGAGCCCGGAGCCCGGAGCCCGGAGCCGTCGGAGTCATCGCCGAGGCATGGCGGTGGTCGCCAGAGCGTTCAGGAACAGCTGATCCCGCTCCTGGAGGGCCTGCTCGGCGGCTTCGCGCCGGCGTGCGCGCTCGATGGCACGACGGCGGACTCGTGCGGCGCGCACGTCAACACTCGGAACGACGCTCGCAGCGATGCCCGGTTCGGACGGAGCGCGCTCCGGCGAAGCCTGCAGCGCCCGGCGGTGCTCCGGGAGCGGAGCTCGCAGCGTCGACAGCGGTGTGAGGGCGGTGGTGGTGGTGGGTGGACGGTCGAGGGGTGTCTGGACGGACATGGCGGCCTCCTGGCCGATGGGGTGCGTTCGAGTCTTCTCGCGCCAGCGGACACGATGTGTCCGCAGAGAGAGGAGGGCGTCACGAAGCGCTCGACGAGCGTCGAGAGAGGTGTCGTGACGAGGATCGGCGCGACGGGCCGATGGGTGTGCGACGCGGAGCGATCTCCGGCGTCGGGAGGGCCTATGCGGCCTTGCCGGTGGTGCGGGGTACCCCACCGGTCGCTGCCCTGCGCACGGTCGATCCGTGACGCCCGAGGGGGGACGCAGCGCAGCCGACCAGGACCGCGGCCGTACGAGCCGGGAACGGGGTGGTGTGCATCTCCATGAGGACAGTCGACCATCGCAGAGTGCGGACCACAAGCGAATAAATAGTGCTCACCTCGACGGAGAACCACGCCGAGAAGGGCCGAGCAGGACGGCAGAGGACCCGGTCCCGCCCGGCGAAGGGCAGGACCGGGTCCTCAAGGTGAACGGTGAACGTCGAACGGCGAACGGCGAACGTCGAACGGCGAACGGTGGGCGGTGAGCGGTGAGCGGGCAGCGGTGCGCTCAGAGCCCCGGACGGATCAGTGCTCGATGCGGTAGGTGACGCCGAGCGTATGTGCGGCGCCCGGGTCGAGGGTCACGAAGCGATCCTTGGCCACGGCCGGTTCGACGCACACGAACTCGGGCCAGGCATCGTCGGGCAGGTCGCCCATCCCGGCGGCGAGCTCGGGCCAGGGGTTCCACACCACGGTCTTCGTCGTGCCGCGCGGGCTGGACACGATGCGGCGGGACCCCGCCTCGTCGAGGATCGTGACCTCCCCGTGCGCGTCGAAGATCTTGTCGGTGGAGCCGGTCAGGCGCAGCGCCTGATCACCCTGCACGTCGGCGGCCAGTCCTCGCGTGTTGTCGAGGTACGCGGCCTCTCGGAGCCCGTCGATCGCGATCTGCCGCACGTCCGCGACGGCGAGATAGGTGTGCAGCGCGGCCTCGATCTCGAGGGCCTCCTGCCCGGCCGTGAGCGTGAGATCCACGGAGAGCTCGGCACCGATGCGGAAGACGACCCTCCCCGTGAGCTCTGCGGCGTCCTGCGGGGTCTCCAGCTCCAGGACGACATCATCGCCGTCGAGGGCCGCGGAGACGAGATCCCAGCGGACCGTGCGCAGCCAGCCGTGCTTGACCGCCATGGTCCCGTCGCGCCCGGGGCCGAACCAGGGGCCGACCAGCGGGATGCCGCCGCGGATGGCCTCGCCGGGTCCGAAGGCCGAGTCGGGGCTGAGCCACAGCAGATCGGACTCCCCGGCGGGAACCCAGCTGGTCAGATGCGCGCCGTCGAGATGGACGACTGCGCGGGCAGCCGGGACGTCGACGACGATCGCGTCGGCGCCGTGGAGCTGCTCGAGGAGGACCCCGTCAGGCAGGGAGACGGATGCGGCAGTGCTCGAAGTGTTCATGGCACTCATCGTCCCACGGGGGATGGGCTCTCGAACGGCGGGTGTCAGGGAGTTGCCGTCGTCTCGCGGACGCCGTCCCCGGCTGCGGAGACCGCCCGGATCAACAGCAGGAGCCAGACGTACACCGTCACCGCCGTGCCGATCTCGAAGGCCGTCATGTTCAGATAGCCCACCACCTCGAACAGGACGATCAGCATCACCAGGATCGCGAACGCTATGCCGGTGAACAGGAGCAGACCGCCGGGCAGCCGGCGCAGCAGCACCGGGAAGACGACGAGTGCGAGTCCGAAGACCACCACGAGGGACTCGGCGACGACGTTGTGCCAGTACTCGCTGACGTTCAGGGAGATCAGGGCGACCAGGGCGAGCAGCGCTCCCAGCACCGCCAGGGTCCCATGCACCACCTGGACCTTCCACCGTGGTTCGCCGGCCGCACGAGCCCACAGCCCGAGGTCGTGCCCGAGGAAGTCCCCGACCGCGACGAAGGCCAAGCCTGTCAGCAGCAGGGTGAGGTTGAAGGCGAGCCCGGCCCGATCCGATCCTGCGCCGAGCTGGGAGAAGAACTGCTCCCACCAGTAAGGATCCGGGGCCAGCATCGCGGCGGACAGCACCCCGACGGTGAGGAAGGCCATGAGCAGCGTGGCGAGCGAGCGGCCATCGAGGGCCGCTGAGCCCGCCCCGACGATGTAGGCCCAGGCCCCGGTGCTGGCACTCACCCAGAACGTGCTCGCGAAGCGATCCAGCGCCACGCCCTGGAACGCCAGCTGCAGCACCGCGAACATCGCACCGGTCAGCAGGAACGCGAGCACCGCGTACACCAGGGACGGCCCGGCGACGGCCAGAACTCGTCGCCACCACGGCATGTCCTGCATCCACGGGTGGACCCGCGGGGCGAGCACGAGGAGGGCACCCGTGGCGACCAGACCGGAGACGGCGAGCGCGCACACGGCGGCGAGCTCCCCGATGGACCCCGGGCCGGACAGGGGAGCTGTGCCGCGCAGGACGAGGAGGCCGACCACCAGGCCCGTGACCGCCCCGGCGAGGCCGAGCGTGAGGCTGATGCCCTCCGCCCGGATCGGTTCCGTCGATCGCAGCCGGGCGCGGGTGCGTGACATCACGGAGGTGCTGGTGCCGGGACGCGTCATCGGGATATCTCGCCGAGGAGGGGTCAGCCGACCGCAGCGATCGGCACGGCGACCGGGGTGCCGGAGCCGTCTCGTCGGCCCGTGGGCTCGGGCAGATCGATCGGCTGGCCCGCCTCGGAGCAGGCCCGGGCGGGGTGCGGCACCACCCAGGCGCCGATGAGGGTGTCCTCGCCGCGGAGGAAGCGGTGGCAGCGCATCCCGGCGGTGGCACGCCCCTTGGCCGGGAACTCGGTGAGGGAGGAGACCTTCAGCGAGCCGGTCTGCAGCAGGGGCAGGGTGCCGGAGCTGCCGGAGACCGTGACGACGTCCGCTGCAGCAGTGACGTCGACCGTCCCGAAGGCGATCACGTGGGCATCGGCGGCGAGCTTGATCCCGGCGACCCCACCGGCACCACGGCCCTGCGGCCGGACCCCGGAGGCGGGGAAGTGCAGCAGCTGGGCGTCCGAGCTGACGAAGACCAGGTCCAGGTCGCTGTCCTCCTCCAGGTCGACCACACCCACCACGGTGTCCCCGTCCTTGAGCGCGATGATCTCGAAGCCGTCGGTCCGGGGGAAGTCGAGCTGCACGCGCTTGACCACACCCTGGCGGGTGCCGAGCGCGATCGCTCCGCCGCGGGCCACGTCCGCTTCGGAGAGTCGGATCAGGCCCAGCGGTCGTTCCTCGCGGTCGAGGTCCAGGAGATCGCTCAGCCGGGTTCCGCCGGCCAGCGACGGGGCGCCTGCGGTGGGGGCGAGCGAAGGCAGCTCCACGACCGACAGATGCAGCACCCGGCCGCGATCCGTGACGACCCCGATCGTGGACCGCGTCGAGGTCAGCACATCCGAGACGATGACGTCGTGGGAGCTGCGCCGGCCCTCGCGCAGCACGTCGTCCTCCCCGGCGACTCGCGCCACCAGCGACGTACCGGTGAGCAGCACCCGGCAGGGCTCGTCGGCCACCTCGAGGGATCCGGAGGCGGTGACGGCGGGCTGATCGGCCGCTTCCAGCAGGACCGTGCGCCGGGAGTCCCCGTGCTCGGCGGCGACGGCGGCGAGCTCCGTGGAGACCAGCGTGCGCAGGACCGTGTCGGAGCCGAGGATCTCCTCGAGCTCCTCGATCTCCCGACGCAGGTCATCACGCTCGGCCTCGAGGTCGATCTGCGAGAACTTCGTCAGCCGGCGCAGCCGCAGCTCGAGGATGTACTCGGCCTGCAGCTGCGAGAGATCGAAGACGCCCATCAGGCGGGTGCGTGCGGACTCCGCGTCGTCGCTGCTGCGGATGATCTGGATGACCTCGTCGATGTCGACGATCGCCAGCAGCATGCCCTCGACCAGGTGCAGGCGCGCCTTGCGCCTGCCGAGCCGGTGCTCGGTGCGTCGGCGCACCACCTGCAGCCGATGGTCGACGAAGACCTCGAGCATCTGCTTCAGGCCCAAGGTGCGCGGCTGACCGTCGACCAGGGCCACGTTGTTGATGCCGAAGGACTCCTCCAGCGGCGTGTACCTGTACAGCTGCGAGAGCACCGCTTCGGGGTCGTAACCCGACTTCACGGTCAGCACGAGGCGCAGGCCGTGGTGGCGGTCGGTCAGGTCCTGATAGTCGGTGATGCCCTGCACGCGCTTGGCCTGGACCGCGTCACGCAGCTTCTCGGCGACCTTCTCCGGCCCCACCTGGTAGGGGAGCTCGGTGACGACGATGCCCTTGCGCCGCGAGGTGATGTTCTCGATGCGCGTCGTGGCCCGCATCTTGAACGAGCCGCGACCCGTGCGGTACGCATCACGAACACCGTCGAGCCCGACGATCCGCCCTCCGGTGGGCAGATCGGGCCCGGGGACGAAGCGCATGAGGGCTTCGAGATCGGCGTCGGGGTGGTCGATCAGGTGGCGGGCCGCAGCGATCGTCTCGACCAGGTTGTGCGGCGCCATGTTCGTGGCCATCCCGACCGCGATGCCGGACGCCCCGTTGACGAGGAGGTTCGGGTACTGCGCAGGCAGCACCTCGGGCTGGGTGAGCTGGTTGTCGTAGTTCGGGATCATGTCCGCGACGTCCTCGTCCAGCGAGTCCGTCATCAGCAGAGCCGCCTTGGCGAGGCGGGCCTCGGTGTACCGGGCCGCCGCCGGGCCGTTGTCGAGGGAGCCGAAGTTGCCGTGCCCGTCCACGAGGGGCATGCGCATGTTGAAGCTCTGGGCCATGCGCACCAGGGCGTCGTAGATCGCGGTGTCGCCGTGGGGGTGGAGCTTTCCCATCACCTCGCCGACGACGCGCTGGCTCTTGACGTGCCCGCGCTCGGGGCGCAGCCCCATCTCGGCCATCATGTAGAGGATGCGGCGCTGGACCGGCTTGAGCCCGTCTCGGGCGTCCGGAAGCGCCCGGGAATAGATCACGGAGTACGCGTATTCGAGGAACGACGTCTCCATCTCGCTGGTGACGTCGATGTCGACGATCGTCTCGTCGACCTCGTCATCCCCGGCGGGCGGCTGGGTGCTTCGTGATCGGGCCATGAGGGACATCATGGCGCATGACCGGCCATGATTCCGGGAGCCAGGGCCCGGACGGGACGTGAATCCCGTCTATTCCACGATCGTCGACGATAGGATCCGATCATGCCCGACAGTCGTGTGCCCCGGCTCGAACCGCTGCGCTCCCTGCGGCGTCGTGCCGCCGACGCCGCCGGTGACCCCGCTGAGGAGTACCCGGCGCACTGGGAGGCCGACATCGCCCTGCGTGACGGTTCCGCGGCACATCTGCGGCCCATCCGCCCCGCGGACGCGGACGCCCTCCAGGACTTCCACACACGGCAGTCCGAGCATTCGCGCTATCTCCGGTTCTTCGCGGCGATGCCGCAGCTCTCCCCCCGGGACCTCGCACGGTTCACGCACGTCGACCACCACGACCGGGTGGCCTTCATCGTGCTGGTGGGGGACGAGATCATCGCTGTGGCCCGGTACGACCGGATCGATCCACGAGCGGCAGAGGTCGCGTTCAACGTCTCCGACGCGCGCCAGGGCTCCGGTCTCGCCTCGGTGCTGCTCGAGCACCTGGCGGCCGCGGCCCGCGAACGGGGCATCAGCTTCTTCACCGCCGAGGTGCTGCCGCAGAACGCGAAGATGATCAACGTGTTCACCGAGGCCGGTTTCGACGTGGAGCGCACCATGGACGACGGCGTGGTCCTGGTCTCCTTCCGCATCGACCCCACGAAACGCTCCCTCGCGGTGATGGCGGAGCGCGAGCACCGTGCGGAGGCCCGCGCCATGGAGCGCCTCCTGACCCCGGAGTCCGTCGTGCTGATCGGGGTGTCCTCCCGCGCCGACTCCGCCGGGGGCCGGTTCCTCACGGCGCTCGAGAACTCCGGATACTCCGGCGCCGTCCACGTCATCTCCCGGGACGCGTTCGAGGTGCGCGGTCACCGTACCCGTGCTCGGATCGAGGACATCCCGGGCACCGTCGATCTCGCGGTGATCGCCCTGCGCCCCGAAGCCTGCCTCGACGCCATCGAGCAGTGCGCGGAGATCGGGGTGCGCAGCGTCGTGATCCCCACCGAGGGGTTCACGGACAGCGAGCAGGGCCGCCGGCTGCAGAGGCGGCTCGTGGCCCGTGCCCGCCTGCACGGCATGCGCCTGCTGGGCCCGGGGTCGCTCGGTTTCCTGCGCACGGGCGAGGAGGCGATCAGCCTCTCCCTCGCCCCGAAGATGCCGCACCCGGGTCCCGTGGCGCTCGCCGGGCAGTCCAGCGCGCTGTCCGCGCTGCTGCTGGCAGGGACCGACACCCGCGGGATCGGCATCCACGAGTTCGTCGGCGTCGGCAACCGGGCGGACGTCTCCCTCAACGACACCCTGCAGCACTGGGAGGACGACGACAGCGTCCGGGTGATCGCGCTCGCCCTGGAATCGATGGGCAACCCGCGGAAGTTCACACGGCTCGCCCGTCGCCTCACCCGGAAGGTTCCGCTGATCGTGCTGCGGCCGCCGGGGATCGATTCCACGACGCCCCCCGGTCACGATGTGCGCCGCTCGGTGCTGCCGCGCCGCGCCCTGGACCAGGTGCTCGGCTCCTCCGGTGCCGTGCAGGCCTCCGGGGTCGACCATCTCCTGGACATCGCCGACGCCATCGGACGCCAGGGACTGCCCCCGGGGCAGCGCGTCGGGCTGCTCTCGAACACCGCCGCGCTCGGCGCCTCCCTGCGCGGAGCGACCGACCAGGCGGGTCTCGAGGTGGTGGCCGAGAACCACAGCGTCCCCCTGGCGTCGGACCCTCGTCTGATCGAGCGCGCGTTCACCTCGATGGCCGCCCTCGGACAGGTGGACCTGGTCATCGCCGGCTTCCTCGACCCCCTCAGCGGGAACGCCCTCGAGGTGATCCGGGCGATGGCGACCGTGGCCCGCCACTCCGAGGTGGTGCTGCTGGTCTGCCTGATCACCGACGCCGACCGGTTCGCCCAGGTGCAGGCGTCGATCCGACGGGACCAGGACCTTCCTCCCCTCCATGCCACGCCCTACGGGGTGGTCCGCGCCGGGGCCGGGATGCTCGCGGCCGCACTGCGTCCGGCGGTCGACGACGACGAACCCGCGCACCGCGAGGACGTCGACCGCGCCGGCGCCCGCGATCTCGTGGACCGGGCCCTCGCCGCCAGCGGCACGTCGACCCCTGCACGCGACCTCACCGCCGGCGAGGTCAGAGATCTCCTGTCGGCCTATGGGATCGAGGTGCTGGAATCCCACGCGGTCCTCGACGCCGACGATGCCGTGGAGCGGGCACGCGGCCTCGGCTATCCCGTCGCCCTGAAGAGCACCGATGAGGTGCTGCGTCACCGGGCGGATCTCGGGGGAGTGCGCCTGGCGATCCCCGATGAGATCCAGCTGCGCCATGCGGTCGCGGCGATGCGGCGCGACCTGTCCTACTCGAGCGCCCCGCTCGAGGTGCAGGCGATGGCCCCGCCGGGCGTGCCGATGGTGGTGCGCAGCGTCGAGGACCCCTCGCTCGGCCCTGTCGTGTCCCTCTCCGTCGCGGGGGACGCCACCGACCTGCTCGATGACATCGCCTACGCCATCCCGCCGTTCAGCGAGGACGCCGCGCGCGCCCTCATCGACACCCCGGCGAGCGCGGTGAAGCTCCAGGGGAGCCGGGGGCTCCCGCCCGCGGATCGTGAGGCGCTCGCCGACCTCCTGGTGCGCATCGGTCTGCTCGCCGAGGACCTCCCGGAGCTCGCGATGCTCGAGCTGTACCCGGTGCTGGTGGGGCAGGAGGGCGTCAGCGTGGTCGGTGCCGCCGTCCGGCTGAGCCCGGCCCCCAACCGGACCGACGGCTCCCGTCGCGCCCTGTCGGGACCGGCGGGCTCCTGAGCCCGGGAGCGTGGGACACTGGTCCGATGACCACAGCTCTTCCCGCTGATCTCCTCACAGAGCTCGAGACCGCCGGATACTTCCCGCAGACGGCCGCTCAGAGCCTGAAGCGTTCCCTGCATGGTGCGCGGCCGCTGGCCCACCTCGTACGGCCGGAGACCACCTTCGACGGCCCTGAAGTGCGCCGGCACCTCACGGTCCTCGTCCTGACGGCCACCCACCTGCTGGTCACGCACCTCGATGACGACCCGGCCGACGCCCTGAACCCGAGCCAGGTCGTCTCGACCACGGAGCGGGTCCGGCTGCAGAGGATCGCCTCCACCGGTCTCTCCCAGGTCTTCGACACCGATGGGCAGCAGACCCCGGGCCGGGAGGCCGAGATCACGCTCGGCATCACGTGGAGCGGCAGCCACCGCGTGGATCTCGAGCGCGCCGTCTGCGAGGACCCCAGCTGCCAGGCCGACCACGGATACACCGGCACGATGGCCCCGGCGGACCTCGCCCTGCGTGTCAGCGCCCTTGCCGATGGCGACGATGCCGTCGAGGCCGCTCTGCGCTTCCACGACGAGCTGGTCGACGCGGTCGACGCCCTGGATGCCTGAGAGGACCACCATGGCCGATCCGGAGCACGGCGCCCCCAGCGCCCGGGCCGACGGCCCGGCTGTCCCGGCGCAGCCCATCGACTGGCCCGACGACCTGCTGCCCGCCCCGTTCGCAGACGGCGCACGACCAGCCCTCCTGGACGTCCTGGCACCGCTGGTCTCTGCGCCGGAACCGGGACGCGACGTGGTGATCCTGCTCGACGGAGTGGGCTCCAGGCTGCTCTCCACGCACCGCGCCCTCACCCCGACCCTGCGCCGGCTGGACGGGCAGATCACGCGTATCCGCACCGTGTCCCCGGCCACCACCGCCACGGCGATGGTCTCGCTGCACACCGGCCTGCCCCCGCTCGTGCACGGGGTGCTGGGATATCTCACCTACGACCCGGATTCCGGCCAGCCCCTGAACCAGATCTCCGGTGACCGATCGGTGGATCCGCGACGGTGGATGCCCGCACCGACTCTGGTCGAGCAGGGCACCCGCCGGGCGGTCCAGGTGGCCCCGTCCAAGCACGCCGGGTCTCACCTCAGCGGTGTGGCGTACCGCGGCTGGGAGTTCCTGGGCCACGGCCGGGGGGACAGGGTCGAAGCGGTGCGCACCGCGCTCCACCGCGCCGGCCCCGACGGCCTGGTCCATCTCCACGTCGACGACGTCGATCACGCCGGGCACCATCACGGGGTGGACAGCGACCAGTGGCGCACGGCTCTCGCCGAGGTCGATGCGCTCCTCGGATCGCTGCTGCGCCGACTGCCACGTGGCACGCGGCTCCACGTCACAGCGGATCACGGCATGGTCGACACCTCGCCGAGCACCACGATCGATCTCGCCGACCATCCGCGGCTGCAACGACTGGCCGCGTCGGTCGCGGGGGAGTCCCGTGCGCTCGCACTGCGAGCTGTCGAGGGGGACGGTGCCGCCGAGGAGCTCACGAGCGGACTCCGCGATCTGCTGGGAGGGCGTGCCCTGGTCCTGGACCGGGCCCAGGTGCTCTCCTCGGGGCTGCTCGCCTCGGTGGGCACCGAGGTGTCCGGGCGGGTCGCCGGGCGCCTGCCCGACGTGCTGGTGCTCGCTCGGGACCGGTGGAGCGTGGACGACTTCTCACGGCGTCCGGCGTCCGCCCGCGCGATGATCGGCGTGCACGGATCGCTCACGAAGGCCGAGAGCGTCGTCCCGCTCCTGCGCGTCATGGTCTGAGCGCCTCTCTGATCGGTGCGGGCAGCGGCACCGATCAGAGAAGCGGTGATCCGGTTCGGTCGTGAGTCCGGATCAGTGGTGCATCAGGATCAGTGGTGAATCAGGATCAGTCGTGCTTCGAGCCGAAGACGATCTCGTCCCAGCTGGGCATCGAGGCCCGCTTGCTCTTGGCCTTGGAGCCCTTCGGGGACTTGGCCGGCTTGGGCTGCTCGGCCGGATCGACAGGATCCGACGGTGATGGCGCGGACGTCGCGCTGAAGCCCGGCAGCGGCGTCAGATCGACGGTGTCCTGGAAGTGCCGCTCGTCGAGGACCTTCCCACCGGGAGACGAGCTGGTCGACGCGCTCGAGGCATGCTCGCCCGTGACGTCGGCGGCATCAACGTCGTCCTGGTCCTCGGGACCGTCGGCCGCGGCATCCGTGGCGTCGTCCGTCGCGTCGTCATCGGTCGCCTCGTCGAGGAGATCCGCGTCGCTCGTGGTGTGCTCGAGGAAGGCATCCCGGTCGGAGTCCGCGACCTCCTCGAACGCGACGCCCGCCGACTCCGCAGTCCCTCCTGCAGCGCCCGACGCGCCCGGCGCGTCCGTCCGGGCGAACTCGTCAGCGCCGTCGGTCCCGTCGGTGCGTGCCGCCTCCTCGGCGGAGCCCGCCGGCTCACCGGATGCCGCCGAGGCATCGTCGGTCCGGGCGTCGTCCAGGAGATCCTCATCGAGGCTGGTCCATACCGAGCCGGAGTCGTCCACCGGCGGGGGGACCGAACGCAGGCCACGACGGGCATTGAGCGCATCGAGCTCGCTGTCGTCGAGGGGCGCGGCCGGGCCGTCGGTCGTCGGGTGCTGGGTCGGCCAGGGGGCGCGGCCGCGCCGAGGAGCGGCCGTCCTCTCGTCGAAGGAGCCGTCGGCCTCGAGGTCGTAGACCGAGCTCTTCACGGCCTGCAGGCGCGCACGGCCGCGCGTCGGCTCGGGCGGGGCGTCCTCGTCGCTGATCCAGCGCGCTTCGTCATCGACCGGTGCGACCGAGCGGTTGTCGATCTCGGCGACCCAATGCGCCTGGCGGGTGCGGCCCGCCGCGGAGAAGGTCAGCTCCAGGGTCCACGTGCCGTCGGCTCGGCGCCATGCGTCCCAGGCGGTCTCCTCGGTCGCCTCCCGGGCGGCAAGACGCTCGGCGACGACATCATCGAGGCTCGGGCCACCACGGCCGACGGGGAAGGTGCGTGCTCGCTGAGCGGTCCATTCCCGCTCGGCGAGGACGGGGCCCTCGTAGCGGCGGACATGGTCCACCGGGATGTCGGCGGCCTCGGAGATGTCCTCGGCGCTGCGTCCGGAACGGAGCATCGCCTGGATCTCGCGAGGGCGCAGCGGCGCAGCATCGGCAGCCTGGATCATGCCGAGCGCCGGTCGGTCCGTGCGCACCGCGGCGCGCAGCGCCTTGTCGATCCGCAGCGTGTACCGCTCGCCATCGGAGTCGACCAGGATCACATGCTCTCCATCGTCATGGATCCCGTCGAGTTCGATCTCTCGCATCGTCGTCCTCTCCGTCGCAGCCTGGTCGGTGGCGTGCAGAAGTCTAGGCAGCGACCATATCCCGTAGCAGTGCTCCCCGGCGGCGTCCGCGCCGGGAAGCAGGGCGTGTTGCGCCCCCGAATGTGACGTCGGTTGCCGAGCACAGACCTCTCTGCAATAATGCCGCCGCATTCAGCGTTTCGATCCGGACCGGCCCAGAGGGGGCGAGGGCGATCGCGATGTGCTGGATGACAGCAAGCCTCCCCAGGTCGGACGACCGCCGCGAACCACGAGAACGGACCGTAGATGGCCACAGATTACGATGCCCCGCGCAAGAACGACGATGAGTCGAACGATGATTCGATCGAGGAGCTGAAGGGTCGCCGCAACGAGTCGGCGGCCCCCACGGTCGACGAGGACGAGGCAGAGGCGGCGGACTCGTACGAGCTCCCCGGCGCAGACCTCTCCGGCGAGGAGCTCTCGGTGCGGGTCCTGCCCCGTCAGGCCGATGAGTTCACCTGCGCCAGCTGCTTCCTGGTGAAGCACCGCAGCCAGATCGACCACGTCGAGGGAACCCTCATCATCTGCAAGGAGTGCGCGGCCGCCTGAGCGACCGGAGCCTCCGTGCATCACGGCGCCGCACCCTCGGGGTGCGGCGCCGTTCGTCATGCCGGGTGCGTGCACTGCGGTGACGCGTGGTGCGGTGTCTCTCGTGGGCTCTCGTGGGCTCTCGTGGGCTCTCGTGGGCTCCCGTGCTCCGCCCCGGAGGCGTCCGGATCGGCGTGGGTGGGTGGTCAGGCGTGCTGCTGGGCGGTGCGCAGCGCGAGGGCGAGATCCTGCGGGTGGCGCGAGGAGGCGACCCAGGCGCTCGTCGGATCCTCCTCGTCGTGGACCTCGACACGGATCCCGCCATGGATCCAGCCGCGCACGCAGTGGTACGCGAGAGGTTCGAAGTCCTGACCGACCAGCAGGCGCCACTCCTCGCCCTCGAGCACCACGGGGTCTCCGAGCTGGTCGACGTCGATCTGGGCGCTGCCCAGGGAGAGCTTCCCGTCGGAGACCGTCACCACGGGGGAGTAGAGCACGGCGAGCACGATCGCGATCGCGATGCTCACGATCGCCACGATGAGCGCGAGCATGCTGTTCAGCGGCACGATGACCAGGCCGACGATCGAACCGAGCGCGATCACCACGATCCAGGCGCCGGGGCTGGGCAGCAGCCGCTCGCGGTACGGCGGTGCCGTGGGGGCCGTGGGGGCCGTGGGGGCCGTGGGGGACGCAGGGCGCGGGGGCGACGAGGCGGCGTCGTCCGCCGTCGTCCCGGGGACGGGATCGGGTGCTGCGGTCATGCTCCGATGGTCTCACGCGCGTGCTGGGAGCTCTCGGGCTGGACGGCATACCCTGTGCCCATGCCTGAAGAGTCTGACACCACGAACGCGGCCGCCCGCGCCGCCGCCCCTGACGCGCCTCCGCTGCGGATCGCGCTCGCTGCGGGGACCGAGATGCCGCGTCGAGCCCACGCCGATGATGCTGGCCTGGACCTGACCAGCGCCGTCGATCTCGAGATCCCCCCCGGCGGGCGCGCCCTCGTCGACACGGGGACGTCCGTCGCCCTGCCGGGAGGAACGGTGGGCCTGGTCTGCCCCCGTTCCGGTCTGGCCGCTAAGCATGGGATCACCGTGCTGAACGGCCCCGGTGTCGTGGACGCCGGATACCGCGGCCCGATCAAGGTCTCCCTGCACAACACCGATCCTGTGGAGAGCTTCACGCTCCGAGCCGGTGACCGGATCGCCCAGCTGGTCGTGGTCCCCGTGATGACCCCCGTGCTGCAGCAGGTCGACGACCTCGATGCCACCGACCGGTCCACCTCGGGCTTCGGCTCCAGCGGCGGTTTCGGGCACGCAACGGCAGCGACCGCCACCGACGAGAACCAGGAGGGTTGAACAATGGGACTGTTCTCCCGCAAGAAGCGTCAGGACGTCGACGCCGTCGACGCCCACGAGGACATCGAGAAGAACGCAGCAGCAGACGGCGCCGCAGCTGACGGGACTGCAGCCGACGGGACCGCGGACGACGGCGCATCCACCGCTGTGGGTGACGAGGGCTCCGCGGCCGACGTCGTGCAGGCCTCCCCCGAGCAGGAGGCGGACGAGCAGGAGGTCGGGGCCCCGTCGGACGGGACCGCAGATGAGGCCTCCGGTGAGACCGGCGACGCAGGCGCCGAGGAGACCACCGGGCGCGGTGATCACCTCGCCGAGGGACCGTTCGACGAGAGCGACGCGCCCGAGGAGGATCGCATCGACCTCGGCGGCCTGCAGGTGCCGACGATCGACGGCATGGAGCTGCGGATGGAGGTCGATCAGCGCACGAGCGCCGTCACCGGCGCGAACCTGGTGATCGGCGGATCCTCGGTCCAGGTGCAGGCTTTCGCCGCTCCGAAGTCCCGCGGCCTGTGGGACGACGTCCGGACCTCGCTGCGGGACTCCGTCGTGAAGCAGGGCGGGACGGCCGAGACCCGTCCCGGAGCGTTCGGGACGGAGCTGATCACGCGCCTGCCCGTGAAGCGTGCCGACGGGCGCACGGGGTACCGACCCGCCCGGTTCATCGGGATCGACGGCCGACGCTGGTTCCTGCGGGCCATCCTCACCGGCAAGGCCCTGAGCGACGCGGAGCAGGCCCGGGCCATCGAGACCGTCATCTCCCGCCTGGTGGTGGTGCGCGGCGGTGAGGCGATGGCCCCGCAGGAGCTGATCCCGCTCAACCTTCCCGGTCAGCGTCCCGGTCTCAACCAGATCGGGGCCAGCTCGCTGGACCCGCTGGCCCGCGGACCCGAGATCACCCAGATCGGATGATCGGGGTTCCCGAGGTCCCCGACGTCCCTGACGGTCCAGAGGCCCCCGACGCTCCGGAAGCCGTCGACGTTCCAGAAGATGCCGACGTCCCCGAGGCTGCCGGTTCCCACCAGGCTCGCGCCGGGGAGACGGCTCGACACCGGGACAGCGGCAGCGCGGAGACGGAGCGACCGATCGCGCCCACCGCAGCAGTCGGGCCCACAGCAGCGGCCGGACCCACCCCGACCGCCCCGTCCGATGACGCGTCGGCAGACGCGTCCTCGCCCGCGTCGGCAGACCCGTCCGCTTCCGCGCCATCAGACCCGGCCTCCCCGCGCAGCGGGCTCGGCGGGGTCCTGCAGCAAGAGGACTTCTCGGTCGCCGGTGCGGTCGGCGGCCCTCGCGGCGTCGCCGAGTCGGTGCTGCCCACGCTGCTGTTCATCGTCGTGTTCGTCGCGAGCCGGTCGGTGATCGCGGCGTCCGTGACCGCGGTGGTCGTGGTCGCGGCTCTCCTGATCGTCCGCCTCGCGCAGCGTCAGAGCCCGGCGACCGTGCTCGGCGGGCTCATCGGGGTCGCCCTCGGCGCGGTGATGGCGATCCGCTCCGGCGACGGCACCGACTTCTATGCTCCCGGCATCGCGATCAACGCGGTCTCCCTGCTCGTGCTCCTCGTCTCCGTGCTCGCTCGCAGGCCGCTCATCGGTCTGCTGGTCGGTGTCCTCGATCCCCGGGTCGAGGACTGGGCGGCGGATCCCGATGCCCGCCGCGTCTACACCCGGGCCACGCTGCTGTTCGTCGGGCTGTATGCGGCGAAGCTGGCCGTGCAGGTCCCGCTGCTGCTGACCGGGCACGTCGCCGCGCTCGGTGTGGCGAAGCTCGCGATGGGGCTCCCGGCCTTCGCGGTCATCGCCTACCTGGTATGGCTCATGCATCGCGCTCTGCTGGGTCGCCGCGAGCAGCTCTGACAGCGTTCCCGGAGCGTGGTGTTCTCGGATCGGTCCGCCTGGTGAGACACTGGACCCGACGAGACTCCGCCCGGCACAGGCCGCGGTCGGAGAACATCACGAGACCGGGCAGCGGTGGTCCGCGAGGGCGCGCGCGCCCGTGGACGGAGAGGGAGCGGACGATGAGCATGGAGGCCGAGCCGATGTCGAGCACCCCCACTGCAGGCGGACGGCTCCTCACCCTGACCATCGGGCCTCCCGCCGCGGGCGGCACCTTCGTGGCCCGCCACGAGGGTCGAGTGGTGTTCGTGCGCGGGACCGCCCCGGGGGAGACCGTCACGGCCCGCCTCCTGGACGACCCCGAGAAGCAGGCCGACGCCCGGTTCTGGCGCGCCGAGGCCGTCGACGTGCTCGAGGCCGGCGTGGACCGCGTCCCGACCATCTGGGAGGAATCCTCGGTGGACGGCGTCGGCGGTGCCGAGTGGGCGCACATCGCGCTGCCCGCCCAGCGGCGCATCGCCAGCGAGGTGATGCAGGAGCTGCTGCGCCGCGCCGGAGTGACCAGCTATCCGATCGAGCAGGTGCAGGTCGAGCCCGCGCCCCACGACCTCGACGGCCTCGGCTCGCGCACACGGGTGCGCTTCGCCGTGGACGACGAGGGTCGGGTCGGGATGCGCGGATGGCGCTCGCACGACGTGCGCGACGCCGGGGAGAACCCCTTGGCATCCCCTGAGATCCGGGCCCTGCGGCTGGGGGAGTGGACCGCCCCCGAGGGGACCGAGGCCATCGACGCCGTCGCACCGTCCGCCGGCCCCGCCTCCGTGGTGCTGATCGGCCGCGACCTGGACCCGGCCTCCGTCGTCATCCCCGAGGCCTGGGGCGACGCGGACGTCGCCGTGCGCACCGGCCGCGGGCTGGTCCCGCTGCGCGGTGACGGCCTGGTGCACGAGCGCGTCGGCGAGCGTCTGTTCGCCGTCAGCGCCACCGGATTCTGGCAGGGGCACCGTCGCGCCGCCGAGCTGCTCAGCGAGGTCGTCGAGCGCACGTTGAAGGCACCGCACGGCGGCAGCGCCTGGGACCTCTACGGCGGGGTCGGCCTCTTCGCGGCCACCGCGGCCCAGCAGGTCGGGCCCGAGGGCACCGTGATCACGGTCGAGGGCAACCGACGGGCCTCGCAGCTCGCCGCCGAGAATCTCGAGGATCTGCCGCAGGTCTCCACCGCCACGGCCGACGTCGTCGACTGGGTGCGTGCCCGGCGCGGCGGCGTCGACGTCGTCGTGCTGGATCCGCCGCGCAGCGGCGCCGGGGCGGAGCTCATCGGCCTGCTCACCAAGAGCGTGCGCCAGCGCATCGTCTATGTGTCCTGCGAGCCCTCGACGCTCGCCCGCGACCTGGCCCTCGCGGAGAAGGCCGGCTGGAAGATCGTGGACCTGCGAGCCTTTGATCTTTTCCCGCATACGCACCACGTCGAGTCCGTGACGGTGCTCGAGCGCGCCTGAGTGCCGGAGCTCCGGAGCGACGGGGCGCCGGACGGGAACCGTCGTCGAATCGTCCGGGAAGGCCGTCCGGGAAGGCCGTCCGGGAGTGCCGTCGCGCCGTGGTAGACTTATCTTGACTTCAAGATATTTCCCGGGCGACCCCGGGGAGACGTCCCCCGGAGACCCCTGATCACCCCGCACCCCGCCCGTCCTCGCGACGGTCGCCGCGCCGGGCTGTCCGCAGCGGCGGACGAGCCTACGATGGTGGGGTCGCCCCAACCCAAGGAGTTCACCCCATGAGCACCGCCAACTCATTCTCTGCGAAGCAGGATCTCACCGTCGGTGGGACCGACTACGAGATCTTCGCGCTCGACGCCGTCGAAGGCGCCGACAAGCTTCCGTACAGCCTCAAGATCCTCCTCGAGAACCTGCTGCGCACCGAGGACGGTGCCAACATCACCGCCGACCACGTGCGGGCACTGGCGAGCTGGGACCCCGCCGCGGATCCGTCGATCGAGATCCAGTTCACCCCGGGCCGCGTGATCATGCAGGACTTCACCGGTGTCCCCTGCGTGGTCGACCTCGCCACCATGCGCGAGGCCATGCGGGACCTGGGCGGCGATCCCGAGAAGATCAACCCTCTCGCCCCGGCCGAGATGGTCATCGACCACTCCGTCATGATCGACGTCGCCGGGCGACTGGACGCGCTCGAGAAGAACATGGAGCTCGAGTACGAGCGCAACCGTGAGCGCTACCAGTTCCTGCGCTGGGGCCAGACCGCCTTCGACGACTTCAAGGTCGTCCCCCCGGGCACCGGCATCGTCCACCAGGTCAACATCGAGTACCTGGCCCGCACCGTCATGACGCGCGAGGTGGACGGCGTTCTGCGCGCCTACCCCGACTCCTGCGTCGGCACCGACTCGCACACCACGATGGTCAACGGCCTGGGTGTGCTCGGCTGGGGCGTCGGCGGCATCGAGGCCGAGGCCGCGATGCTGGGCCAGCCCGTCTCCATGCTCATCCCGCGCGTGGTCGGCTTCAAGCTGACCGGCGAGATCCCGCCGGCCGCGACCGCCACCGATGTGGTGCTCACGATCACCGAGATGCTCCGCAAGCACGGAGCCGTCGGCAAGTTCGTGGAGTTCTACGGCGAGGGCGTCACCCAGGTCCCGCTGGCCAACCGCGCCACGATCGGCAACATGAGCCCCGAATTCGGCTCCACCTGCGCGATCTTCCCGATCGACGACGTCACCGTCGACTACATGCGGCTGACCGGCCGCTCCGAGGAGCAGCTCGCGCTGGTCGAGGACTACGCCAAGCGCCAGGGCCTGTGGCACGACCCCTCCAAGGAGGCCGTGTACTCGGAGTACCTCGAGCTGGACCTGTCCACCGTGGTTCCCTCGATCGCCGGCCCGAAGCGTCCCCAGGACCGCATCGTGCTCACCGAGGCCAAGGAGTCCTTCCGGGAGGTCCTGCCGTCCTACGCCACCGGTCACCCGACGCCCGGCAACGGCGACGGCTCGTTCCCCGCATCGGACCCTGCCACCCCCGACTCGGACAACGAGTCCGGCGGTCAGGCGCCGACGCACCAGCATGTCGCCGGTCGGGCCTCGGACCCGGTCCAGGTCGCCGGCACGGACTACTCGATCGACCACGGCATCGTCTCGATCGCCTCGATCACGTCCTGCACCAACACCTCGAACCCGTCGGTGATGATGGCGGCCGGCCTGCTGGCCCGCAACGCCGCCGATCGGGGACTCACCTCGAAGCCGTGGGTCAAGACCTCGATGGCCCCCGGGTCCCAGGTCGTCACGAACTACTACACCAAGGCCGGTCTGTGGCCCGCCCTGGAGGAGCTCGGCTTCCACCTGGTCGGCTACGGCTGCACCACCTGCATCGGCAACTCCGGCCCCCTGGACCAGGAGATCTCCGACGCGATCGCCGAGAAGGACCTGGCCGTCACCGCGGTGCTCTCGGGCAACCGCAACTTCGAGGGTCGCATCAACCCCGACGTGAAGATGAACTACCTGGCCTCCCCGCCGCTGGTCATCGCCTACGCCCTCGCCGGCACCATGGACTTCGACTTCGAGAACGATTCCCTGGGCACCGACAAGGACGGCAACGAGGTCTACCTCCGCGACCTGTGGCCCAGCCCCACCGAGGTCGAGAAGGTCATCGCCGAGTCCATCTCCCAGGAGATGTTCACCGAGGACTACCGGGACGTCTTCACCGGCGACGAGCGCTGGAGGGGGCTCGACACCCCCGAGGGCGCCACCTTCGCCTGGGACGGCGAGTCCACCTACGTGCGCAAGCCCCCGTACTTCGAGGGCATGGGCCTGACCCCGGAGCCCGTCAGCGACATCGAGGGTGCGCGCGTGCTGGTCAAGGTCGGCGACTCGACCACGACCGACCACATCTCGCCCGCCGGCGCGATCAAGCTGGACTCCCCGGCCGGTCGCTACCTGCAGGAGCACGGAGTGGCCCGCAAGGACTTCAACTCCTACGGCTCGCGGCGCGGCAACCACGAGATCATGATCCGTGGCACCTTCGCGAACATCCGCATCAAGAACGAGCTGCTCGACGGCGTCGAGGGCGGATACACGAAGAACCTGCTGACCGGTGAGCAGGAGTTCATCTACGACGCGGCCCAGGCCTACGCCGAGAAGGACATCCCGCTGGTCGTCCTGGCCGGTAAGGAGTACGGCACCGGCTCCTCGCGCGACTGGGCGGCCAAGGGCACCAAGCTCCTCGGCGTCCAGGTCGTCATCGCCGAGAGCTACGAGCGCATCCACCGCTCGAACCTCATCGGCATGGGCGTGCTGCCCCTGCAGTACCCCGCCGGCGAGTCCGCCGCGTCGCTGGGACTGGACGGCACCGAGACCTTCTCGGTGACGGGCGTGACCGCCCTGAACGAGGGCACCACCCCGAAGACGGTCTCGGTCGTCGCCTCGAAGGAGGACGGCACCACGGTGGAGTTCGACGCGGTCCTGCGCATCGACACCCCCGGTGAGGCGGAGTACTTCCGCAACGGCGGCATCTTGCAGTACGTGCTGCGTCAGCTCGTCGCCGCCTGACCCGTCCAGGTCGGGAGCGGCACGGAGCCGCTTCCGACCTCGACACGGTCTTCGGCCGCTCGGGCAGTGACTGCTCGGCCTCCGCGCCCCGACCCCTCGTGGGTCGGGGCGCGCTGTCGTCCTGAGGGGTCGAGTCCGGATGGTTCCCGGTCCAGCAGGCGACGAGACGCGACCGAGAGCTTCTCGCATGCACCATTGCGCGCCCGCTCTGCACCGTGATGCACACCGCCGCTCCTGCCCGTGAAACCCCGGTGAAGATGTGCACAGATGTGACCATGCTGCCCGTCAGTACAGGTCAGGACGACGTACGCTGGTCGAGTCCCGTCCCCAGGCCGATGGAGGATCGCCCGTGTCGACGACCCGAGAGCATCCCATGCAGGAAGCCGTTGCCCTCCCCACTGCGGAGATGGCCGGCCCTCGCGCCGTGACGATCCCGGCGACGCTCGAGGAGCTGCGGGCACTGCCCGCCACGGACCTGCCCGGCCTCGCCCGCACCCTGAGGCGACGACTGGTCGAGATCACCTCGCGCACCGGAGGCCATCTGGGGCCGAACCTCGGCGTCGTCGAGCTGACCATCGCCCTGCACCGCGAGATCCGCTCCCCGCACGAGGCGATCGTCTTCGACACCGGCCACCAGGCCTACGTCCACAAGATGCTCACCGGGCGCGCAGACCTGCCCGGGCTGCGCACCGCCGGGGGAGTGTCCGGCTATCCCGACCGCGGAGAATCCGCGCACGACGTGGTCGAGAACTCCCACGCCTCGGGCTCCATCGCCTGGGCTCACGGCATCGACCGGGCGCACCGGCACGCCGGTGAGGAGGGCGTCTCCGTCGCCGTGATCGGTGACGGCGCCCTGACCGGCGGCGTCGGGCTCGAAGCGCTCAACGTGCTCGCCTCCGACACTGGTTCCCGCACGATCGTGGTGCTCAACGACAACACCCGCTCCTATGCCCCGACCGTCGGCGGCCTCGCCCACCATCTGGAGGCGCTGCGCGAGGGCTCCGTCGCCGCTGGCGCCGATGTGTTCACCTCTCTCGGCCTGACCTACCTCGGCCCGATCGACGGACATGACCACGTGGCCCTGGCCCGGGCGCTGGAGCTCTCCCGCGAGGCCGCCGAGGATTCCTCCCGGGCCGGGGTCGTGCTGCACGTGGTGACACGGAAGGGAGCGGGCTTCTCCCGCGCCGAGGACGATGTGATCGACCATTGGCACGCGACCGGTCCGTTCGAGCTGGAGCCGGCCCGTGAGCCGGATGTCGTTCTGCCCGGTGATGCTCCCGCCCGCGCGGAGACGGAGACGGAGACGGAGACCTGGACCTCCCGCGTCGGCACGGCGCTCCTCACTGCGGCCCGGGCCGACGACCGGGTGGTCGCCCTCAGCGCGGCGATGGTCGACCCGGTGGGACTGACCCCGCTGCAGCGCGAGATGCCCTCGCGCGTGATCGACGTCGGCATCGCGGAGCAGCTCGCCCTGGACACGGCCGCCGGCCTCTCCCGGGGCGGGGCGAAGCCCGTCGTCGGCCTGTACGCGACCTTCCTGAACCGCGCCTTCGACCAGCTGCTGCTGGATGTCGCCCTCCATGGGGAGGACGTCACGATCACTCTGGACCGCGCCGGAGTGACCGGTGACGACGGCCCCAGCCATCACGGCATCTGGGACCTCTCCGTGGCGGCGCAGATCCCCGGGCTGCAGGTGTGGGCGCCCCGAGACGCAGCCCGCCTGGACGCGGCGGTCGCCTCCGCCGTGGCCGTCGAGGGCCCCTCGCTGGTGCGCTATCCCAAGGGCGCCTGCCCGCCCGAGGTCCCGGCCCTCGCCGCCGTTCCCGCCGGGGACGTTCTCGCCGGGAACATCGAGGCTCCGATCGACGCCCTGATCCTCAGCGTCGGCGCCCTCGCCGATCGGGCCGTGGACGCCGCCAGAGCACGGAACGCGTCGAGCACTCCCGGCAACATCGTCGTCCTGGATCCGGTGCGCGCGCTGCCGATCACCGAGGACCTGCTGGACCTCGCCGCCCGGGCCCGGGCGGTCGTGACGCTCGAGGACGGCGTCGGGTCGCGAGGGATTGGGGCCGCGATCGCCCAGAAGCTCGGGGAACGTGCCACGGTGAGCGTTCCGACGCCTCCCGTGCGGACCCTCGGCGTGGCCCAGGAGTTCATCCCGCAGGCCAAGCGCGGCGCGATCCTGGCCGAGCAGGGACTGGACGCGGACGGCATCTCCCGGACCCTCGACGCGCTCCTGCGGTAGAGCGTCCGGCTTCCGGAGCCGAGACCGCGGGGCGCCGGGCCTCAGACCTGCGAGCTCCGCGGCGAGGGATCGTCGGACCGTGCGGTGAGGATGATCGGATCGCCATCGGTCACGTAGAGGGTGTGCTCGGCGTGAGCGCCGCGCGAGCCGTCGGCGGCGAGCTGCGTCCAGCCGTCGGTCTCGTCGACCACCAGATCGGCGGTGGTCGGGATCAGGAACGGCTCGACCGTGATGAGCTGACCGGCCACGAGCTCTGCGCCGCCGCCGGGGGTGCCGTGGTTCGGGACGAACGGCGCCTCGTGCATGGTCCGTCCCACGCCGTGCCCGCCGAAGCGGTCGTTGATCAGGTAGCCCAGGGATTGCGCCTCGTTCATCACCGCGTGCCCGATATCGCCCACCGTGGCCCCGGCACGCACCTGATCGATGCCCGCCCACATCACCTGCTCGGTGTCGCGGATCAGCTGCTGGTCCTCGGGGCGCGGCGTGCCCACGGTGATCGAGAGGCACGAATCGGCGACCCATCCCTCGACCTCGACCGCGAAGTCCAGGGAGAGCAGGTCGCCGTCAGCGAGCACACGATCGTAGGGGCGGCCGTGCAGCACGCCCTCGTTGACCGAGGTGCAGATGACGTACCCGAACGGGGAGGCGCCGAAGACGGGGTGATAGTCGATGTAGCAGCTCGTCGCCCCGGCCTCACGGATCAGCCGGTGGGCCTCGGCGTCGACCTCCAGGAGGTTCCAGCCGACGTCGACGACCTCGCGCAGGTGCGAGAGCACCGAGGCGACGAACTCGCCGGCGGGCCGCGCCTGGTCGAGGGTGGGCAGGTCGGCTTCCGCGGCGCGGCGGCGTCGTCCCAGGATCATCGTGCGCTCCTCTCGGGAGCAGTGGACGTGGAGGACCCGGCCGTGGTGTCGGCGACGGTCCCGGCCCAGTCCGGTCCGTCGACGCCGAGGGCGGGGGAGTCCCAGGTGTACAGCGAGACGGCCACCCAGGCGATGCCGGCGGCGAACAGGCCGGCACCGAGCATGTGGAAGCCGACGAGCAGCTCGGGCAGGCCCGTGAAGTACTGCGTGTAGCCGATCAGGGCCTGGAACGCGGTGACGCCGACGAGCCCCCAGGCGGCCCGGCGTGCGGGGCGCTGGGCCCCGATCAGGTGCAGCGCGATGAGCAGCCCGACGAGCAGGCCGCAGAACAGCATCACGGCGTCGGCGTGCAGCCACGAGATCGTGCGGGGGTCGAACGGGAGCCGCTCGGGGTGGACGTCGTCCCCCGAATGCGGACCGGTGCCGGTGACCAGGGTTCCGAGCACGAGGATCGCGAAGCCGATGACGCCCAGGGCCCAGCTCATCCAGTGCATCGCAGCGGGCACCACGGAGCGCCTGCGGGCGGCGTCGCCGTCGTACAGCCGGTACAGGAGCAGCGCGGACAGGGCCACGAGGACGGGGGAGATGAGGAAGTGCGGGCTGACGACACCCGGGTGGAGGTCCGCCTTGACGACGACCATTCCGACGATCGCCTGCAGGGCGGTGCCCGCCAGCGGTGTGAGGGCGAGCCACAGCACGGCCCGACCCTTGTGGCGCAGCCACAGCAGGGCGATCAGCAGCAGCGCCACGGCGAAGACGCCGAGCACCCCGGTGAGCGTCCGGTTGCCGAACTCGATGAAGGGATGGATCCCGGATTCCATCGTGAGCTCGGGGGTGAACTGACCGGGCTCGCAGTTCGGCCAGGTCGAGCAGCCCAGTCCGCTGCTGGTCAGCCGCACGACGCCGCCGGAGACGATGATCCCGATCTGGCAGACGAGGTTCCCCCAGAACACGACTGCCGCGATCCGGGCGCGGGCGGTCGGGGAGAGTCCGAGGGTGCGTTCTCCGGACAGCGACATCCGCCCGACGCGCTCTATCCGAGGGGAGGTGGCCGTCTGCTCGTCGGCGACGGACGGAGAATCGTTCATGGTTCCGATTGTAGGAACCTCCCCTGGGGTTCCGGTGATCGCGGCGATCCCTTTCACATCTGCGGCTCAGATCTGCGGCGGCACGATCAGACCGAGGTCCAGCGGAACCAGCGCGCCACCGCGAGGCTGCCGCCGGCCGCCCACAGCATCAGCACGATGATCGAGCCGCCGGTGACGTCGCCGCCGGCGAGGCAGGCGCGCAGGAGTTCGCCGAGCGCCCCGGAGGGCAGCAGATCGACCAGGCCGTGCAGCAGTCCGGGATAGCTCGAGGTGGGGAAGGCGATTCCGCCGGCGGCGACCAGGATCACGAATACGAGGTTGGAGACGGCGAGCACGGCCTCGGTGCGCAGGAGCCCGGCGACCAGCAGCCCGAGCGATCCGAAGGCGATGGTGCCCAGGAGCCATACCGGGACCACGGCGAGCAGTTCGAGGGCGCCGGGTCGCCAGCCGAGGATCATGGCCAGCAGCCCGAGCACGAGCACCTGGACGACGTGCACGAGCAGGGTGGCGAGGATCTTGCCGGCGAGGTAGCCGTCGCGTCCCAGCGGGGTGGTCGCCACCCAGCGCAGCACCCCGTTGCGCCGGTCGAAGCCGGTCTGGATCGCCTGGGAGGTGAAGGACGTCGAGATCAGGGCGGTGCCCAGGGTCGCGGCGAGCGCGGTCTCGATGGGCTGCGCTCCCTCGAGGCGACCGATCGGCAGCAGGCGCAGTCCGATCAGCACCATCGCGGGCAGTGCGATCGCGACCATCAGCTGTTCGCCGTTGGAGAGCAGGATGCGGGCCTCGAGCGCGGTGTGGGCGAGGACCCGGCGGATCCGCGGGGCCGGTGCCGGTCGCCGGGCAGCGGGACGGGCCGGATCGGCGGATCGGGCCGGATCGGCGGGAGCGGGCGAGGTGGATCCCTGCTCGGGCGAGGTCGTGCTCATCGGGACATCCCTTCCTGCGTGACGGCGTCCTGGCCCTGCTCGCCGTCGTCCTGGCCGTGCTCGATGTCAGCCTGCGGCGCCATGAGGTCCAGCAGGACGGCTTCGAGGTCCGCGGCACCGGCGCCGGTGATCTCGAGCCGGGCCCCGTGGCGGGCGGCCGCGGCGGCCAGGTCCGCCTCGAGGGCGGGGACGGCGGCAGGATCCACGCCGTGGGCTACCGCTCGGACCGAGACGACTCCCTCGTGCTCGCGATGGGCGGTGATGACGTCCTGGACCGAGCCGGAGGCGACCGTGCGGCCGCCGGCGATGACGCATACCGCATCGGCGAGGCCGACCACGTCGTCCATCATGTGCGTGGTCAGGACCACGGCGCTGCCGGTGTCCGCCAGCGAACGGATGAGGTGCCGTACGCGTCGACGGATGGCGGGGTCCATCCCGGCCGTCGGCTCGTCCAGGAAGATCAGCTCGGGGCGCCCCACGATGGCGAGCGCAAGTGCCAGACGCTGACGCTGGCCGCCGGACAGGCGCCGCACGAGGGTGTCGGCGAACTCGTCGATGCCGAGATGCTCGGCGACCTGGTCCACGTCGAGCGGGTCTGCATGCAGGCTCGCGCCGTAGCGCAGCAGCTGCATCGCGCGGGAGCCCGACGCCAGACCGCCGTCCTGGATCATCACCCCGACGCGGGCCCGGTGCTCGGGACCCGCGTTCCAGGGGTCTCGGCCCAGCACCTCCACGGTGCCGCCGCTCGCCCGCAGCAGTCCGGTCGCGCAGGACACGGCGGTGGTCTTGCCCGCTCCGTTGGGTCCCAGCAGGGCGGTCACCTCGCCCCGCAATGCAGTGAGCGTGAGGCCGTCGAGGGCTCGGACGGGACCGTAGGAGTGCGTGAGGTCCTCGATGCGCAGCGCCGTGGGGGGAGTGCTCGCAGGAGCGGTGATGTCGTCTGTCATGGCGAACCCATCGTAGGCGCGACCACCTGCGCGGCGCGCAGGGCCCGCCGGACCGGTGGGCGCCCCGCCACCGGGACGGGCGGCGGGGCGCGTGGTGCGGCGTGAGCGGCGCGGCGTCGGCAGCGCGATGGTCGCCGTGTTCACCGCTCCGCGTCAGCGGCCGACGACGTGCAGCGGCGTGTGGTCAGGGTCGACGACCTCGGCCGCGAGCGGGGCCAGGGGAGCGGTGCCTCCGTCTCCCCAGGTGTTCGTGGGGAGACGGTCGCGGTCGTGCGCATCCAGCAGGGGAGTCAGGTCCGGGCCGAGCGGCACCACCTGGGTGGGGTTGATGTCGGTGTGCACCACGTAGTAGTGCTCCTTGATCTGCTGGAAGTCGACGGTGTCGCCGAAACCGGGGGTCTGGAACAGGTCCTTGGTGTAGTTCCACAGGTTCGGCATGGAGGCGAGCGTCTGCCGGTTCGCCTTGAAGTGGCCGTGATAGACGGCGTCGAAGCGGATCAGGGTGGGGAACAGCCGCACATCGGCCTCGGTGATCGAGGGGCCCATCAGGTACCGGCTGCGGGACAGTCGCTCCTCGAGCTCGTCCAGGGCGGACCAGAGCTCACCGAACGCCTTCTCGTAGTCCGCCTGGCTGCCGGCGAAGCCGACCTTGTAGACCCCGTTGTTCACCCGGTGGAGCATCCAGGTGCTGAGGGCGTCGATCTCCTCGCGCTGCGCCTCGGGGTAGAGGTCGGGGGCGCCCTCGCGGTGCAGCTCCGTCCACTGCGTGGCGAAGTCCAGGGTGATGCGCTGGAAATCGTTGGTGACGACGGCCTTCGAGGGGATGTCGACGATGGCGGGGACCGTGATGCCGCGCGGGTAGTCGGGGAAGCGGGCGAAGTAGGCCTGCTGGAGGCGCTCGTAGCCGAGCACGGGGTCGACAGCGCCCTCGTCGAGGTCGAAGGTCCAGGAGCGCTTGTCGTGGGTGGGGCCGGGCATGCCGACCGAGAGGGCATCCTCGAGACCGAGCAGCCGCCGGGAGATCAGGGTCCGATTCGCCCATGGGCAGGCGCGAGCGGCGATGAGGCGGTAGCGGCCTGGCTCCACGGCCCAGCCGTCGCGGCCGTCGCGGGTGATCCGGTCGGAGATGTAGGACATGTCGCGGTCGAAGGGCTTGCCCTTGTGGACGTAGGAGCCCTCGGTGGAATGCTCTGCGGCGGTGCCGTCGCGGTCGGTGGTGCTGTCCTGCGTGGTCATGTGCTTCCTTCCTCGCTCTCGTGAGCTCGATCGCTGATACGAGCAGGATAGTTGAAACTGGCATTAATTGGAAGCGGGGCGGGATGCATGGTGGGGATCGGGACTCGGGGGCTGGTTCGAGGACGTGGTCGAGGGCATGGTCCGGGCGTGGTCGAGAACGTGGCCGGAGGTGCGCTCGGAGGCAGGCGCGGGCGCGGTTCGCGCTGGCGGCGATCACCCTGATTTCGCAGGTTAGGGCACCCTTGGTGCCGTGCGGCACACCGCCTCCACCGGTATTTGGCAAGCCATCTGTTGTAAAATGAAATCCGGTCGATGGAAGAGGGTGATGCACCGATGACAGTCTCGGATCTGGATCCAGCCGGCCCGCACGCCACGCGGGACCGACTCGTCGAGGCGATCTCTGCGCACGGACCGATCACCGCCCGCCAGCTCGCGGAGCGTTTCGGCCTCACGAGCGCGGCCGTGCGCCGCCATCTCGCGGCCCTCGAGGCCGACGAGGTCATCGCCGAGCACGACATGCCCGTCGCGCACCGCGGCCGCGGTCGCCCGAGCAAGGCCTTCGTGCTCACGAAG
This sequence comes from Brachybacterium sp. AOP3-A1-3, assembly GCF_052378285.1. Classification (NCBI taxonomy): domain Bacteria; kingdom Bacillati; phylum Actinomycetota; class Actinomycetes; order Micrococcales; family Dermabacteraceae; genus Brachybacterium; species Brachybacterium sp. AOP3-A1-3. The sequence goes on from NZ_JBQSXM010000005.1 coordinate 122,449, forward strand.
TTCGCCCACGAGGGCTACACGGGCGGGTACGACGAGCTCGCGGCGATGGCTGTCGCCGAGCTCGCCCGGCTCGGAGGCGACGATGCGGTGAGCCGCCTCGCCGACCGACGGGTCGCCGACTGGGAGTCGAAGCTCGCACAGGTGGTCGCCGACCGCGAGGCGGCAGGGGAGACGGTGACGCTCGTCCGCAAGGTCGAGCTGCTCGCCGAGCTGCTCACGTCACGCGGGTACGCCACCACGGTGCGTCCGCTGCATGTCCCGCTGCCCACCCCGAGCACGCGATCAGGGAGCAACCCCCGTACGCTCGTGACGGCACAGCTGTGCCACGGACGCTGCCCCGTCCTCGACGTCGCCGCAGATCATCCCGAGCTGTGCGAAGCAGAGACCCGCGTCGTCTCCCGAATCGTCGGAGCCCCCGTCCAGCGCCTCGCCACCCTGGCGCAGGGCGCCCACGCCTGCACGACCCACATTCCGCTCACCGAGGGAAGGACACCATGACGACAGCACCAGAAAAGCTGACCCAGGACGAGATCATCGACTCCGTGGGCCAGTACGCCTACGGATGGCACGACGAGGACTCAGCCGGCGCCAGCGCTCGCCGAGGCCTGAGCGAGGACGTCGTGCGCGACATCTCCGCGCGGAAGGACGAGCCGGAGTGGATGCTCGAGCGTCGACTCAAGGCCCTCAAGCTGTTCTACAAGAAGCCGCTGCCCACCTGGGGACCGGACCTGTCCGGCATTGCGTTCGACCACATCAAGTACTTCGTGCGCTCGACCGAGAAGCAGGCCACCTCCTGGGAGGACCTGCCCGCGGACATCAAGGAGACCTACGACCGACTCGGCATCCCCGAGGCCGAGAAGCAGCGTCTCGTCGCCGGCGTCGCCGCCCAGTACGAGTCCGAGGTCGTCTACCACCAGATCCGTGAGGACCTGGAGGAGCAGGGCGTCGTCTTCCTGGACACCGACTCCGCGCTCAAGGAGTACCCGGAGCTGTTCAAGGAGTACTTCGGCACCGTCATCCCCTCGGGGGACAACACCTTCTCCGCGCTGAACACGGCGGTCTGGTCCGGCGGCTCCTTCGTGTACGTCCCCAAGGGCGTCCACGTCGAGATCCCGCTGCAGGCCTACTTCCGGATCAACACCGAGAACATGGGCCAGTTCGAGCGCACGCTGATCATCGCCGACGAGGGCTCCTCGGTGCACTACGTCGAGGGCTGCACGGCGCCGATCTACAAGTCGGACTCCTTGCACTCGGCCGTCGTCGAGATCGTCGTGAAGAAGGACGCCAAGGTCCGGTACACGACCATCCAGAACTGGTCGAACAACGTGTACAACCTGGTCACCAAGCGCACCACGGTCGAGCAGGGCGGCTCCATGGAGTGGGTCGACGGCAACATCGGCTCGAAGGTCACCATGAAGTACCCGGCCGTCTGGCTGATGGGCGAGCACGCCCGTGGCGAGACCCTGTCGATCGCCTTCGCGGGCGAGGGGCAGAACCAGGACACCGGCTCGAAGATGGTCCACATGGCTCCGCACACCACGAGCTCGATCGTCTCCAAGTCGGTCTCGCGCGGCGGCGGTCGTACGTCCTACCGCGGCCTGGTCCAGGTCATGCCCGGTGCCGAGCACTCCGCCTCCACCGTGCTGTGCGATGCGCTGCTGGTGGACCAGATCTCGCGCACCGACACCTACCCCTACGTCGACGTGCGCGTCGACGACGTCCAGATGGGTCACGAGGCGACCGTCTCGAAGGTCTCCGAGGAGCAGCTCTTCTACCTGATGAGCCGTGGCATGGAGGAGACCGAGGCGATGGCCATGATCGTGCGCGGGTTCATCGAGCCCATCGCGCGCGAGCTCCCGATGGAGTACGCCCTCGAACTGAACCGCCTGATCGAGCTGCAGATGGAAGGAGCAGTCGGTTGATGACCACCGCAGACCTCAAGGGTGCCGAGACCGTGGGAGATCCCGCGGCCAATGAGAACGTCGGCCACGCCGCCGGCGCGGCGCCCGTCGCCGCCCAGACCGCGCTGGACGGGGTGGACACCACCTCCGCGCCCGAGCTCGAGGACGAAGCCCTCGCCCTCCCGGACGAGAGCACGCCGGCCCGCGCCGCTCTGAACCGCGGCGCCCGCAAGCGCTCGTTCGAGCTCGGCGAGCATCCCCGCCCCAAGAGCGACATCGAGGAGTGGCGCTTCACCCCGCTGCGCCGCTTCGCGCCGCTGTTCGAGGACGCCGCGACCGACGACCGCGAGGGCGATCCGGCCCTCAGCTACGACGTCACGGTTCCCGAGGGTGCGCCCGACGTCGCCACCCTCGCCCCCGGCGAGGCGCCCCGTGGCACCGCACTGGTTCCCGAGGACCTCCCCACCGCGATCGCCTCGGCCCGCACCGAGCAGGCGCTGTACCTGGTGGCTGCGAAGAATGCGGCCTACGAGGCACCGTTCCAGGTCGAGGTGGCCGGGCGCGGGGCGGACCGGCGCGGCAACGCCCACATCGTGCTGGAGACGAAGGAGTCGTCCTCGGCGACCTTCGTGCTCAACCACACCGGTTCCGCGCAGTACGCGCAGAACGTCGAGATGATCGTCGGCGACAACTCGCAGATGACCGTCATCACCCTGCAGGACTGGGACGACGACGCGCTGCACATCTCCACGCACCACGCCCGCGTGGGGCGTGACGCGAAGATCAAGCACATCGTGGTCTCGCTCGGCGGCAGCGCCGTGCGCGTCAACGCGATCGGCGAGTTCGCAGCTCCCGGTGGCGAGGTCGAGAACATCGGGCTGTACTTCTCCGATGAGGACCAGTTCCTCGAGCACCGCCTGTTCGTGGACCATGCGGCCCCGAACTGCACCTCCAACGTGGCCTACAAGGGCGCGTTGCAGGGGAAGAAGGCACGCTCCGTGTGGGTCGGCGACGTGCTGATCCGCAAGGAGGCCGAGGGCACCAACACCTATGAGCTCAACCGCAACCTGATTCTCACCGAGGGCGCACGCGCCGACTCGGTGCCGAACCTGGAGATCGAGACCGGAGAGATCGAGGGAGCCGGCCACGCCGCCGCCACCGGTCGCTTCGACGACGAGCAGCTCTTCTACCTGCGTGCCCGCGGGATCCCCGAGCTCGAGGCCCGCCGCCTGGTCGTGCGAGGCTTCTTCGCCGAGCTGATCCAGCGGATCGACGTCCCGGAGATCCGGGAGCACCTCTCCGCGTCCATCGAGTCCGAGCTCGCCCGGAGCATGAACTGATGTCGGACGCCTTCGTCCCCGTCGCCACCCTGGACTCCCTCGCCCCCGGCGAGGCGGTCGATGTCGTCGCCGGCGGCGTCGAGATCGCCCTGGTGCGCGCCGAGGACGGCGGCGTCCATGCCGTCGAGGACATCTGCTCGCACGACGAGATCGCGCTGAGCGATGGCGACGTCGAGGGATGCACCATCGAGTGCTGGAAGCACGGCAGCCAGTTCGACCTGGTCACAGGTCGTCCTCTGCAGCTTCCGGCGGTCCTCCCCGTGCGGGTGTTCCCCGTGCGCATCGACGAGAGCAGCGGCGAGATCCTCGTGGATCCGACCGCAGCACCCGCCACCTGAACACTCCGGGCACCGTCTGTCGGCGCCCGTACTCATCACCCACGAATCCACCAGCACCACTGGTCAAGGAGAACAGCCCATGTCGATCCTGGAGATCAAGAACCTCCACGCCACCGTCGAGACCCCTGAAGGCACCAAGGAGATCCTCAAGGGTGTCGACCTCACCATCAAGTCGGGCGAGACCCACGCGATCATGGGGCCCAACGGCTCCGGCAAGTCGACCCTCGCCTACGCGATCGCCGGTCACCCCAAGTACCAGATCACGCAGGGCGAGCTCACCCTGGACGGCGAGAACGTCCTGGAGATGAGCATCGATGAGCGCGCACGCGCCGGTCTCTTCCTCGCCATGCAGTACCCGGTCGAGGTCCCCGGCGTCACCGTCTCGAACTTCCTGCGCACCGCGAAGACCGCGGTCGACGGCCAGGCCCCTGCCCTGCGCACCTGGGTCAAGGACGTCAAGGGCGCGATGGCGGACCTCCGCATGGACCCGGTCTTCGCCGAGCGCAACGTCAACGAGGGCTTCTCCGGCGGCGAGAAGAAGCGCCACGAGATCCTGCAGATGCAGCTCCTCAAGCCGGGCATCGCGATCCTCGACGAGACCGACTCCGGCCTCGACGTCGACGCGCTGCGCATCGTCTCCGAGGGCGTGAACCGCGCCAAGGAGGAGACCGAGGTCGGCATCATGCTGATCACCCATTACACCCGCATCCTGCAGTACGTGAAGCCGGACTTCGTCCACGTCTTCGTCAACGGCCAGGTCGCGGAGCAGGGCGGCCCCGAGCTGGCCGAGCGCCTCGAGAACGAGGGCTACGACCGCTACCTCGTCGGCTCCGGCAGCTGACCCCATGCCGGTCCGGCCCGGGCGCGATCCCGGGCCGGGGCGGCACCATCACATCTGCGGTCCGGCACCCCGGCCCGTCCCTCATCAGGAGGACCCCACATGACCGACCAGAAGACCCCGTCGGCGACCGTCGGCTCCGAGGACGTCCTCGAGGCCCTGAAGGACGTGATCGACCCCGAGCTCGGGATCAACGTCGTCGACCTCGGACTCATCTACGGCGTGACGGTCGAGGACGGCCATGCCGTCATCGACATGACGCTCACCTCCGCGGCCTGCCCCCTGACGGAGATGCTTGAGGATCAGACCTTCGCTGTGCTGGACCCCATCACCGAATCGCATCGCATCAACTGGGTGTGGATGCCGCCGTGGGGCATGGAGAAGATCACCGAGGACGGCCGCGAGCAGCTGCGCGCGATCGGCTTCAACCTCTGATCGACTGATCAGGCTCCAGGGCCCTGATCACGGCGGAGGCCCGCACGCCGCAGGGCGAGCGGGCAGCCGCGGCAGCTGGCCTGCGCAGAGATGTCCCGGGAGGACCGATGTGATCCGTCGCATCGGTCCTCCCGGGACATTTCCGTCTGACGTGGGGCTCGACGTCATCGTGCACGGGAACGGCTCCCGCCCGGCACCGGCTCCTGCGCGGAGCCCGCACCGGGCGAGCGGAGGGTCAGCCGATGACCTGCTCCGCGGGGGAGACCTCGAGCCCGTGGGCCTCGCCGGTCCCGGCATGCGTGAGGGTGCCCTCGTGCGTGTGCAGGCCCTTCGCGAGGGCTTCGTCGGATCGCAGAGCATCGCGCCAGCCGGCGTCGGCGATCTTCAGCACGTAGGGGAGCGTGGCATTCGTCAGTGCCGAGGTGGCGGTGACGGGGACCGAGCCCGGCATGTTCGCGACGCAGTAGAACACTGCATCGTGCACGGCGAACGTCGGATCGTCATGCGTGGTGGGGCGGGAGTTCTCGAAGCATCCGCCCTGGTCGATGGCGACGTCCACGAGCACGGAGCCCGGCTTCATCGAGGCGACCATCTCGTCGGTCACCAGCTTCGGTGCCCGCTTGCCGGGGATCAGCACCGATCCGATCACCACGTCGGCCTGCTGGATCTTCTCCGTGAGGTCGAGGGTGGTGGAGTAGCGCGTGAGGATGCCGCCGTGGTGCATGGTCGCGATCTGCCCGAGGCGCGAGACGTTGAGGTCCATGACCGTGACGTCCGCGTGCAGGCCGTGGGCCATCATCGCGGCCTGCTCACCGACGACGCCGCCGCCGAGGATCAGCACATTCGCCTCGGAGGTGCCGGGCACACCGCCCATGAGCATGCCGGAGCCGCCCAGCGGGGACATCAGGTGGTACGCCGCGACCTGGGTCGCCAGGCGCCCGGCGATCATGCTCATGGGGGAGAGCAGCGGCAGCGACCGGTCCGGCAGCTGCACCGTCTCATAGGCGATCGCGGTCACCCCGGATCCGAGCAGCGCCTCGGTGAGCGCCTTGTCGGCGGCGAGATGCAGGTAGGTCAGCAGCACCTGCCCGCGCCGCATCCGCCCGTACTCGTCCGGGAGCGGCTCCTTGACCTTGACGATCAGCTCCGCCTGCTCCCAGACCTCGTCGGCCGTGGCCAGGATCCGGGCACCTGCCGCCCGGTAGTCGTCATCGCTGATCCGCGCACCCAGGCCCGCGCTCGCCTCGACCACCACGTCGTGGCCGCGGACCGCGAGCTCATGGACCCCTGCAGCGGTCAGCCCCACCCGGTTCTCGTTGTTCTTGATCTCCCGGGGCACACCTATGCGCATCACGAAGCCTCCTCGCATCGTCGTCCGGCCGCCTCTGCGACCGCTGGGACCAGCATGGCATCGACGCGGTCCCGATGGCGCCTCGAACCCTCCCCGAGGAGTGACGGACTTGTGAGGGTCTCCGATCGGACCACGAGGGCCTGATCACGCAGCGCCGTGGCGGACTGTGGTTCACCGCACCGTGGGCGGAAAAATCACGGCCGACGAGGGCCCGCGCCCCTAGACTCGATCCGGCCCCTGAGCGCTCCCGCTCCGCAGATGGCCGACACCTTCCGCGGCCCCGCCGCCACGTCTCACCACACCCAGGAGTCTGATCCCGTGATCACCGTGCACGACCTCGCCATCCGAGTCGGTGCCCGGCTGCTCATGAGCGACGTCTCCTTCCAGATCACCGATGGTGACCGGGTGGGCCTGGTGGGCCGTAACGGTGCCGGGAAGACCACGCTCACGAAGGTCCTCTCCGGTACCCTCCAGCCCTCCGAGGGCTCGGTCGAGGTCACCGGCGAGCTGGGCTATCTCCCCCAGGACACCCACGCCGGTGACGAGGACGAACCTGTCATCGCCCGCATCCTCTCCGCCCGCGGCCTCGACGACATCCTGCGCCGGCTGCGTCGGGCCGAGGAGGAGATGGGGGACATGAGTCTGAGCGAGGCCAAGCGCGAGAAGGCGATGAACCGCTACCCCCGGCTCTCCGCGGAGCTCGACGCGGTGGGCGGCTATGCCGCCGAGGCCGAGGCCAAGCGGATGGCCGCGAACCTGGGCCTGCCCAATCGCATCCTCGAGCAGGGCCTCGGGACCCTTTCGGGCGGTCAGCGCCGCCGCGTGGAGCTGGCCCGCATCCTGTTCTCCCAGGCCTCCACCATGATCCTGGACGAGCCCACCAACCACCTCGACCACGACTCGATCGTGTGGCTGCGCGAGTACCTCCTGGCCTACCGAGGCGGTCTGATCATCATCAGCCACGACGTCCAGATCGTGGAGTCCGTCGTGAACAAGGTCTTCTACCTCGATGCCAACCGCGCCGAGATCGACATCTACAACATGGGCTGGAAGCTCTACCAGCGCCAGCGCGAGGACGACGAGAAGCGCCGCAAGCGCGAGCGCATGAACGCCGAGAAGAAGGCGTCGACCCTCACCATCCAGGCCGAGAAGATGCGCGCCAAGGCCACCAAGGCCGTCGCCGCGCAGAACATGCTCAAGCGCGCCGAGCGGATGCTCGACGGCCTCGAGAGCGAGCGTCAGCAGGACCGGGTGGCGTCGCTGCGCTTCCCCAAGCCTGCTCCCTGCGGCAAGACCCCGCTGATGGCGCGGGACCTCTCGAAGTCCTATGGCAGCCTCGAGATCTTCACCGGGGTGGACCTCGCGATCGACCGCGGCTCGAAGGTGGTCATCCTGGGCCTGAACGGCGCCGGCAAGACGACTCTGCTGCGCATCCTCGCCGGGGTCGACGCGCCGGACACCGGCGGCCTGCTCCCCGGTCACGGCCTGCGCATCGGCTACTACGCGCAGGAGCACGAGACCCTCGACCTCGAGCGCACCGTGCTGGAGAACATGATGACCGCGGCCCACGAGATCGCCGAGGTCGAGGCCCGCAAGATCCTGGGCTCGTTCCTCTTCACCGGCGACGACGTCCACAAGTCCACCGGAGTGCTCTCAGGTGGGGAGAAGACGCGCCTCGCCCTGGCCACGCTCGTCGTCTCCAGCGCGAACGTGCTGCTCCTGGATGAGCCGACGAACAACCTCGACCCCGCCAGCCGCGAGGAGATCCTCGGAGCGCTCGCGGCCTTCGAGGGCGCCGTGGTCCTGGTCTCCCACGACCCGGGCGCCGTCGCCTCGCTCTCCCCGGAGCGGGTGCTGATGATGCCCGACGCCGTCGAGGACCTGTGGAACGAGGAGTACCAGGAGCTCATCGAGCTCGCCTGACCGGTCCGGACCCGTCCGGTCCGACGCCTGCGCGCCCTCCCGATATCACCGTCTTTCGACTGTAGTGTCATGGACAGCGGATTCGCCCTGAATCCCGCGTGATCCCGACCGCGACGCGCAGCACGCGTCGTGACGAGGCGGTGGCAGTCCATGTACGTCCTCTCCTTCGCCGGGGGCGCCGTGCGCACCTCGCGCGACGGCACAGATCCGGTCCCCGCGCTGCTCGAGGCCCTCGAGGGCGTGACCCTCGCCCTGCCCGCCGAGCGCACCGTCGGCCCCGACCTGCTCGCGCTCGCCTCCCGGGCCGACGCCGCGCTCGACGCGGTGCTGCGAGCCCGCGAGGAGGGCGACTGGAGGATCGGCCTGGGCATCGGAGCGGTCCGACGCCCGCTGCCCGGCTCCGTCCGCGAGATCGAGGGACCTGCCGTCGTGGCGGCGGAGGACGCGGTGCGGGCGGCCCGGCGGGAACGGTCGGCGACCAGCGTCCCGATCCACGTCCGCGCGGCCGACGGCCGGCACCGTGAGACCGCCCAGGACGCCGAGGCGGTGCTGGGCCTGATCGGATGGATCGTGCGTTCCCGCAATCGCGGTCAGTGGCAGGCCGTCCGCGCCCTGCGCGAGGATCCCGGAGCGACCCAGGCCCGGCTCGCCGAGCGCCTGGGGGTCACCCAGCAGACCGTCTCCCGGGCCGTGAAGACGAGCGGCTGGCGCGAGGAGAGCGCGGCGCATCCGCTCGCGACCCGTCTGCTGAGCATGATCGACCTCACGTCGGAGCGCTGAGCGGGGCCGCCGCCCCGGTCCGCAGCGAACCGGCACGCTATCCTTGTTCCGCCCCGACGACTACCGAGGAGACTCATGGCGACGACGAACGATCTGAAGAACGGGATGGTCCTCGTTCTGGACAAGCAGCTCTGGAGCGTGGTCGATTTCCAGCACGTCAAGCCCGGCAAGGGCCCGGCCTTCGTGCGCACCAAGCTCAAGAACGTCCTGTCCGGCAAGGGTGTCGACAAGACCTTCAACGCCGGCCTCAAGGTGGAGACCGCGACCGTGGACCGTCGCGACATGCAGTTCTCCTACCTCGACGGCGACATGTACGTGTTCATGGACACCACCAACTGGGAGCAGACGAACCTCACCGAGGAGATCGTCGGCGAGGCCAGGGACTTCATGGTCGAGGGCCAGGACGTCGTGGTGGCCTTCCACGAGGGCGATGCGCTCTTCGTCGAGATGCCGGCCTCCGTGGTCCTGACCATCGAGTTCACCGAGCCCGGCCTGCAGGGAGACCGCTCCAGCGGCGGCACCAAGCCCGCACGCCTGGAGACCGGCCGCGAGATCCAGGTCCCGCTGTTCCTGGACCAGGGCGACAAGGTCAAGGTCGACACCCGCGGCGGCGAGTACCTCGAGCGCGTGAAGTGACCGATTCCCCCGCCCCTCGGGGCACCGGCCTCCCTCATCCCACGCGGGAGGGGGCAGAGGTCGAGTTCGAACGGACGGTGCCTGCCGGCACCGACCGGCTCCACCGGCGTTCCCGCGATCGCATCCGGGCCCTGGACGTCCTGTTCGAGGCGGATGCGAAGCGGGAGGACGTGCTCGACGTCCTCGCCCAGCGACTGCGCCGCACCGCGGCCCAGAGCCCGTTGCCGGAGGCGGCACGAGCCCTCGTCGAGCTGTACGCGCCCAACGCCGCGGACATCGACGAGGACCTGGCCACGCATTCCCGGGACTGGCCCCTGCATCGCATGCCGGCGGTCGACCGGGCGATCCTGCGCCTGGGCAGTGCCGAGGTCCTCTACGGCACTGACGAGTCCCCGCGCGGGACGCTGATCGGCGAGTACACGAAGATCGCGGAGGTCCTCTCGACGGATGACTCCCCGCGCTTCGTCAACGGACTCCTGCAGCGACTGGCGGACGTGCGCGGCCTGCTGTCCTGACCGCTGCCGGGCACCGGAGACCTCTCCGGGCCCGGCGGTCCGCGCAACCGGTGAGCACGGCGCGGACCACATCGACGGACGCGTCCGGGACCGTGCGGCGGTCGCGCCGTCCGGAAGGTGGTCGCCCCCGCGCGGCCGGAACCCGAGCCGCTAGGATCGACCTCGCTCGAGAACGAGCATCTGCACCCTTTAACGACACGTCCCGTGAGGCGTGGAAGGGAGAACCCCATGCATGACGTACGACCACCATCAGGATCCACGGCAGGATCCGCAGCGAGAACCTCAGCCGATTCCCCGGCGGAGCACTCCCGAGTGCTCGGAGCCGAGGAGATCCGTCGGGCGCTGACCCGCATCGCCCACGAGATCCTCGAGAGCGGCCATGGCGCCGACGATCTCGTGCTGCTCGGCATCCCGCACCGCGGGGTCCCGCTCGCCGAGCGGCTTGCCGCCCAGATCGCGCGAGCCGAGGGCGACGACCGCCCGCTCGACCAGCTCGCCGGGTCTCTGGACATCACCATGTACCGCGACGACCTGCGGCACAATCCCACCCGGGCGCCGAGTCCCACCCGCATCCCCCGCGACGGCATCGACGGCCGCACCGTGGTGCTCGTCGACGACGTGCTCTACTCCGGCCGCACCATCCGCGCAGCCCTCGACGCCCTCGGGGCGATCGGTCGGCCCGCCGCCGTGCGCCTCGCCGTGCTCGTGGACCGCGGTCATCGGCAGCTGCCGATCCGCGCCGATCACGTCGGGAAGAACCTCCCCACCTCGCGCAGCGAACGGGTGCACGTCCAGCTGACCGAGACGGACGGGATCGACGCGGTGGACATCGTCCGCCCCGGCACCGAGCCGGTCATCGAGGAGGGGACGGCATGAGGCACTTCATCTCCATCGCCGACCTCGACCGCGACGAGGCGATCGCCGTGCTCGCGACCGCCGAGCACATGGCCGAGACCCAGTCGCGCTCGATCCGCAAGCTGCCCACCCTGGTCGGCACCACGGTCGTGAACCTCTTCTTCGAGGACTCCACCCGTACCCGGATCAGCTTCGAGGCCGCGGCCAAGAGGCTCTCCGCCGACGTCATCAACTTCTCCGCCAAGGGCTCGAGCATCTCCAAGGGGGAGACGCTCAAGGACACCGCCCTCACGCTGCAGGCCATGGGCGCCGACGCGGTCGTGGTCCGTTCCGGGTCCGCCGGCGCGGCGCACCTGCTGGCCCATGCCGGGTGGATCGACCAGCCGATCGTGAACGCCGGCGACGGCGCGCACGAGCATCCGACCCAGGCGATGCTCGACGCCTTCACGATGCGCCGCCACCTGCGCCCCGGGGACCCGACCGCAGGCCTCGACGGCCTCCACGTGGTCATCGTCGGCGACGTGCTCCACTCGCGGGTCGCACGCTCCAACGTGCTGCTGCTGACCCTGCTCGGGGCCCGCGTCACCCTGGTCGCGCCGCCGGCGCTGGTGCCCGTCGGCGCCTCCGCGTGGCCGTGCGAGATCCGCTACGACCTCGACGAGGCGCTCGCGACCGGACCCGACGCGGTGATGATGCTCCGCGTCCAGAGCGAGCGCATGGTCGGTGGTGGCTTCTTCCCCACGGCGGGGGAGTACTCCCGTCGCTACGGGCTGACCACCGCCCGCGCCGCCTCCCTGCCCGAGCACGCGATCGTGCTGCATCCCGGCCCGATGAACCGCGGGTTCGAGATCGCCGGGGACGTCGCGGACTCCCCGCGCAGCGTCATCGTCGAGCAGGTCGCCTCCGGCGTGTTCGTCCGCATGGCCGTGCTCTACCACCTGCTCGCCACCGACTCCCGGGAGGGCCTCCGATGACCGCCGACCAGACCGCACCCCCCGGTGGTCCCGGGCCCTCCACGCTGCTGATCCGCGGCGGCCGTCCCTACGGTGAGGACGTCCAGGACGTCCTGCTCGAGGGAGGCCGCATCACGGCGATCGGCGCCGACCTCGAGGTGCCCGCCGACGCCGAGATCGTCGAGGCCGACGGCTGCATCGTGCTGCCGGGCCTCGTGGACCTGCACACCCATCTCCGCGAGCCCGGCGGCGAGGAGGCCGAGACCGTCGAGTCCGGCACCCGCGCCGCCGCCCGGGGCGGGTTCACCGCCGTCCACGCCATGGCCAACACCCTGCCCGTCGCCGACACCGCCGGTGTCGTCGAGCAGGTCGCCCGCCGCGGTGAGACCGCCGGCTGGTGCTCCGTGCGGCCCGTCGGCGCCGTGACCGTCGGGCTGGCGGGGGAGCGCCTCGCCGAGCTCGACGCGATGGCCAACTCGCGGGCCAAGGTCCGCGTGTTCAGCGACGACGGCAAGTGCGTCCATGACCCCGTGCTGATGCGGCGCGCCCTGGAGTACGTGAAGTCCTTCGACGGCGTCATCGCCCAGCATGCCCAGGACCCGCGGCTGACCGAGGGCGCCCAGATGCACGAGGGCGTCGTCTCCGCGGAGCTCGGCCTCGCCGGTTGGCCCGCGGTCGCCGAGGAGTCGATCATCGCGCGGGACGTCCTGCTGGCCCAGCACGTCGGCTCCCGCCTGCACGTGTGCCACCTGTCCACCGCCGGCAGCGTCGACATCGTGCGCTGGGCCAAGCAGCGCGGCATCGCTGTGACCGCCGAGGTCACTCCCCATCACCTGCTGCTGACCGACGAGAACGTGCGCCAGTTCGACTCCGTGTTCAAGGTGAACCCGCCGCTGCGCACCGCCGCGGACGTCCAGGCGGTCCGCGACGGGCTCGCCGACGGCACGATCGACATCGTCGCCACAGATCACGCACCGCACCCGCGCGACGCCAAGGACCGCGAGTGGGACCAGGCCGCGATGGGGATGACGGGGCTCGAGACGGCGCTCTCCCTCGTGCAGCTGACCATGGTCGACGAGGGTCGTCTGACCTGGCGCGACGTGGCCCGCGTGCTCTCGGAGAAGCCCGCCGAGATCGGTCGCGACGAGGACCAGGGCTGGGCGCTCGAGCCCGGCGCCCCGGCGCATGTGCTGGTCTGGGATCCTCGGCCGGTGCGCGCCGCCGATCCCGCCGAACACGCCTCGCGCAGCCGGAACTCCCCGTTCGCGGGGATCGAGCTGCCGGGGATGAACCGCCTCACCGTGCTCGAGGGTCGGCCCACCGTGCGCGACGGCCTCGTGGTGGAGCGGTGAGCGAGCAGCTCGGACCGGTCCTCGCGCTGATCGCCCTCTTCGCACTGATCCTGGTGCTCATGGCCTGGGGCTGGCGACGACGGGGCGCGTCCCAGTCGGATCTGCCGCAGCCGTCCCGGGACACGCTCGACGAGCTCGGGGAGGCCGTCGAGACCGGCCCTCTGGACGCGGTCTACGTGAGCACGGTGCTCGCCCGGCAGCCGCTCGAACGGGTGGTCGCCCATTCGCTCGGCCAGCGCGCCGCCGCCCGCGTCAGCGTCGGCACCGCCGGGACCTGGCACATCGATCGCGAGGGCATCGCGCCCCTCACCATCTCCGCCGACGCCCTCGACGAGGTCACCGCCGGGCCCGGCATGGCCGGCAAGTTCGTCGGCGGCGACGGCATCCTCATCCTCCGCTGGCGCCTCGGCGACCAGCTCCTCGACACCGGTCTGCGTCTCTCCCGGCGCGACGACCACGATCTGCTGCTCTCCCGGAAGGAGCACTCATGACAGTCCCCACCCCGCACCAGTCCTCTGGTCCCGCACCATCAGGCGTCCGGGCCACCTCCCGCGTACGTCGTGACCGCGCCCTGCTCATCCTCGAGGACGGCACGGTCCTGCGCGGCAGCGCCTACGGCGCCCAGGGCGCCCGCCTCGGCGAGGTCGTCTTCACGACCGGCATGACCGGCTACCAGGAGACCCTCTCCGATCCCTCGTACGCGGGGCAGATCGTCGTCCAGACCTCCCCGCACATCGGCAACACCGGTGCGAACGCCGAGGACATGGAGTCGAGGAAGGTCTGGGTGCGCGGGTACGCCGTGCGCGACGCCAGCCGCCTCGCCTCGAGCTGGCGCTCGGAGCAGTCCCTGGACGACCTGCTGGTCAGCAGCGAGGTGGTGGGCATCAGCGACATCGACACCCGCATGCTCACCCGTCGCCTGCGGGACACCGGCTCGATGCGCGGAGGCATCTTCTCCGGTGATGCGCTGCAGAGCTCCGAGGACGAGCTCCTCGCCCAGGTGCGCGAGCAGCCCTCCATGAGCGGATCCAGCTTCGTCGAGGAGGTGACCATCGCGCAGCCGATCGTGCTCGAGCCCGAGGGCGAGGTGATCGGCACCGTGGCCGCCGTCGACCTCGGCATCAAGGGCGCCTCGCCCCGCAGCATGCTCTCCCGCGGCCTCCGGGTGCACCTGCTCCCGGCCACGACGTCCCTCGAGGAGCTGCTGGCCGTCGAGCCCGACGCCGTCTTCTTCTCCAACGGACCCGGGGACCCGGCCGCTGCGACCGCCCAGGTCGACCTCCTGCGCGGAGTGCTGGACGCGGGTCTGCCGTTCTTCGGGATCTGCTTCGGCAACCAGCTGCTGGGACGGGCGCTCGGCTTCGACACCTACAAGCTGAAGTTCGGCCACCGCGGCATCAACCAGCCCGTGATGGACAAGGAGACCGGCAAGGTCGAGATCACGGCTCACAACCACGGCTTCGCCGTGGACGTCCCCCTCGAGGGCGAGCACGAGGCCCCGCACGACGGCGGCCGCTACGGCCGGGTCATCGTCACCCACGTCGGCCTCAACGACGACGTGGTCGAGGGCATCCGCTGCCTCGATCGCCCCGCCTACTCCGTCCAGTACCACCCGGAGGCGGCCGGCGGCCCGCACGACGCCTCGTACCTCTTCGACCGCCTCGTGAGCCTGGTGACCGAGCGCCGCGCCTCCGGCGCGTCCGCCGGCTCCGCAGCCGCCACCGGCTCCTCCTCCCACCCCCAGTCCTCGCAGAAGGAGTCCTGATGCCCCGTCGTCCCGACATCTCCTCCGTCCTCGTCATCGGCTCCGGCCCGATCGTCATCGGCCAGGCCGCGGAGTTCGACTACTCCGGCACCCAGGCCTGCCGGGTGCTGCGCGAGGAGGGCCTGCGGGTCATCCTCGTCAACTCCAACCCGGCGACGATCATGACCGATCCGGACATCGCCGATGCCACCTACATCGAGCCGATCGACCCCGACATCATCCGTTCGATCATCGCGGCCGAGCGTCCCGACGCGCTGCTGCCCACCCTCGGCGGCCAGACGGCTCTCAACGCTGCGATCGCCCTCGCCGAGAACGGGACCCTCGAGGAGTTCGGCGTCGAGATGATCGGTGCGAGCCTCGACGCGATCAACAAGGCCGAGGACCGCCAGCTGTTCAAGGAGGTCGTGGACCGCGTCGGCGGAGAATCCGCACGCTCGAAGATCTGCCATACGGTCGATGACCTGCTGGCCGGCGCCGAGGAGCTCGGGTACCCGATGGTGGTGCGCCCCAGCTTCACCATGGGCGGACTCGGCTCCGGCATGGCGTACGACGAGCAGGACCTGCGCCGCATCGGCGGCGACGGCCTGCACTACTCGCCGACCACCGAGGTGCTCCTGGAGGAGTCCATCCTCGGCTGGAAGGAGTTCGAGCTCGAGCTGATGCGCGATCGCAACGACAACTGCGTGGTCGTCTGCTCGATCGAGAACGTGGACGCCGTGGGCGTGCACACGGGTGATTCGGTCACCGTCGCACCGGCGCTCACGCTGACCGACGTGGAGATGCAGAAGCTGCGCGATCTGGGCATCGCCATCATCCGCGAGGTCGGGGTCGACACCGGCGGCTGCAACGTGCAGTTCGCGACGCACCCCGAGACCGGTCGCATCGTCGTCATCGAGATGAATCCACGCGTCTCGCGGTCCTCGGCGCTGGCCTCCAAGGCCACCGGCTTCCCGATCGCGAAGATCGCGGCGCGCCTGGCGATCGGATACTCCCTGGACGAGATCCGCAACGACATCACCGGCACCACCCCCGCGAGCTTCGAGCCCGCGCTGGACTACGTGGTGGTCAAGGTCCCGCGCTTCGCGTTCGAGAAGTTCCCGGCCGCGGATCCGACGCTGACCACCACCATGAAGAGCGTCGGCGAGGCGATGGCCATGGGCCGCAACTTCACCGAGGCCCTCGGCAAGGCGCAGCGCTCGATCGACGTCAAGGGCGCCGCGCCCACCTACGCGGGCACCCCGCCGACCGCGGTGGAGATCACGGCCCTCCTCGAGGACGTGCGCACCCCGACCGACACCCGTCTGGTCACGATCTCGCGCATCCTGTGGGCCGCCGCCGAAGGCGTCGTGGACCCGACGGAGACCCTGGACCGCCTCGTCGAGGCGACCTGGATCGACCGCTGGTTCCTCGACCAGATGCTGCTGGTCGCCGAGCTCGCCGCCGAGATCCGCACCTCCGAGGTCCTCGACGCCGAGCTGCTGGCACTGGCCAAGCGGCACGGCCTGTCCGACGACCAGATCGGTCGCCTGCGCGGGCAGAGCGGCGACGTCGTCAAGGGCGTGCGCGAAGCTCTGGGCATCAACCCGGTCTTCAAGACCGTCGACACCTGCGCCGCGGAGTTCGCCTCCCGCACGCCGTACCACTACTCCACGTACGACCAGGAGACGGAGGTCGAGCCGCGCGAGCGCCCGGCGATCCTGATCCTCGGCTCGGGACCCAACCGCATCGGCCAGGGCATCGAGTTCGACTACTCGTGCGTCCATGCGGCGCTCGCTCTCGGCGACCGGGACCTGCCCGGCGGCGGGTACGAGACCGTCATGATCAACTGCAACCCCGAGACCGTCTCCACGGACTACGACATCGCCGACCGGCTCTACTTCGAGCCCCTCACCTTCGAGGACGTCGTCGAGGTGTACGAGGCGGAGAAGGCGGCCGGGCCGGTCGCGGGCGTCATCGTCCAGCTCGGCGGCCAGACGCCGCTCTCGCTGGCCGACCGGCTGCAGGACGCCGGGCTGCCGATCATCGGCACCAGCCCCGCGGCGATCGACCTCGCCGAGGATCGTGGCCACTTCGGTGCGGTGCTCGCCGACGCCGACCTCCCGGCGCCTCCGTACGGCACCGCCTGGGGCCTCGCGGACGCGACCGAGGTCGCCGCCGCCGTGGGATACCCGGTGCTGGTGCGCCCGAGCTATGTGCTCGGCGGGCGCGGCATGGAGATCGTCTATGACCAGGACGGTCTGGTCGACTACGTGAGCAGGAACCTGCCCGATGGGGGCCGCGCCGAGGCGCCGATCCTCATCGACCGCTTTCTGGACACCGCGATCGAGATCGACGTGGACGCCCTGTACGACGGGACGGACCTCTACCTCGGCGGCATCATGGAGCACATCGAGGAGGCCGGCATCCACTCCGGTGACTCCGCCTGCACCCTGCCACCCGTCACCCTCTCCGATGACGTGATGGACCGCATCCGCACCTCGACCCTCGGGATCGCCGAGGGTGTGGGCGTGCGCGGGCTGCTCAACGTCCAGTACGCCCTCTCCCAGGGCACCCTGTACGTGCTGGAGGCGAACCCCCGGGCGTCGCGCACGGTGCCCTTCGTCGCGAAGGCCACCGGGGTCCCCCTCGCGCAGGCCGCGGCCCGCCTGATGGCGGGGGAGTCGATCGTCGAGCTGCGCGAGCGCGGCGTGCTGCCGGCCCAGGGCGATGGCGCGGACCTTCCCGACGACTCCCCGATCGCGGTCAAGGAGGCCGTGCTCCCGTTCAAGCGCTTCCGCACCCGCGAGGGTCGGGCAGTGGACTCGGTGCTCGGCCCGGAGATGCGCTCCACCGGCGAGGTCATGGGGCTGGATGCGACCTTCCCGCTCGCCTTCGCGAAATCCCAGCTGGCGATCTCCGGGCAGGGGCTGCCGATGTCCGGCAGCGTGTTCATCTCGGTCGCCGACCGGGACAAGCGCGCCGTCGTGCTGCCCGCGGCCCGGCTCGCGGCGCTCGGCTTCGACATCCTCACCACGGCCGGCACCGGTCGTGTGCTGCGACGCAGCGGGATCCCCTGCACGGTGCTCCGCAAGGCCTCGGAGGCCGACGGAGAGGGCGCGAGCGTCATCGAGCTTCTCGAGGCGGGCGACATCGCCCTCGTGCTGAACACCCCCTCGGGCTCGAACGCCCGTGCGGATGGATATGCCATCCGCGCGGCGGCGACCAGCATGGACGTCCCGATGATCACGACGCTCCAGGAGTTCCAGGCCGCCGTGCAGGCGATCGAGGCACGGCCCGAGGAGCCGTTCGCGGTGGGCAGCCTGCAGGAGCACACCCGGCGCCTGGTCGAGGCCCGTGCCGCCGCGGTCGCCGAGGCCGGCGCGTGAGCGACCAGAACGACGTGCACGGCACGAGCGCGTCGGGCGGCACGAGCGGGTCGGGCGGCACGAGCGGAACGGCTCCGGTGCCCTTCGGTGCGCGCCTGCAGCGGTCGGTGCAGGAGAACGGCCCGATCGTCGCAGGGATCGACCCCCACGCCTCGCTGCTCGAGGCGTGGGGCCTGCCGGACACCCCGGCCGGCCTCGAGGCGTTCTCGCGCATCACGCTGGACGCCGTCGCGGGGCAGGTCGCCGCGGTCAAGCCGCAGTCGGCCTTCTTCGAGCGTCACGGGTCCGCCGGTGTCGCGGTCCTCGAGGGTCTCCTGGCCGCTGCGCGCGAGCGCGGGGTGCTCACCATCCTCGACGTCAAGCGCGGCGACATCGGCTCGACGATGGGGGCGTACGCCCAGGCGCACCTCGCCCCGGGAGCGCCTCTCGAGGCCGATGCGATCACCGTGAGCCCGTACCTGGGGACCGGATCGCTCGATCCTGCGGTGCATCTCGCCCTCGAGCACGGCAAGGGCCTGTTCGTCCTCGCCCTGACCTCGAACCCCGACGGACCGCAGGTCCAGCACGCGCTGACGGCACCAGACACGCCGGTGGCGCTGAAGATCGCGCGACACGCCGAGCGGATCGGTGCCGGAGATCCGGGGGAGTGGGGGAGCGTCGGACTGGTCGTCGGCGCGACGGTCGGCGACGCCTATCGGCGGCTCGGACTGGACCGCGCCGCTCCCTCGGTGCCACTGCTCGCCCCGGGCTTCGGCGCCCAGGGTGCAGGCCCCGACCAGATGGTGGAAGTATTCGGCGACAGTGCAGGTCACGTCCTGGTTTCGCTGTCCCGCGGGATCCTGTCCGAGGGTCCGGACCCGGTGCGTCTGCGCGAGGTCGTCGGCAGGCTCCGGGACGAGTACAGCGGCCGGTCATGACCGTCTGAGCACACCGCGGCGCATCGTCGCGGAAGCCGGGTTCAGGGGCGTTCCGGAGAGGTCCGGGACGCCCCTGATCTGCACCCGACCTGGGGTGGAGCGTGTCAGAAGTGCCCTTGGCCACGATATTGGGGTTACGCTCTTCCCACACGCGTGGTCCTCCCGGATCCCGCCCGTCACCAGCAAGAGAAGATGAGGTAAGAACAGTGGCTCTCCCTCCCCTCACCCCTGAGCAGCGGGCCGACGCCCTGAAGAAGGCCGCCGAGGCTCGTCGCGAGCGCGCGGTCATCAAGGCCCGGCTCAAGGACAGCGCCGGCCACCGAGGCGCCGAGATCAAGAAGGTCCTCGTCGAGGCCGAATCCAACGAGATCGTCGGTCGCCTCCGGGTCGCCGCGCTGCTCGAGGCGCTGCCGGGCGTCGGCAAGGTCAAGGCACAGCAGATCATGGAGGAGATCGGCATCTCCCCCTCCCGCAAGATCCGGGGCCTCGGCTCCCATCAGGCGGAGAAGCTCGTCGCCCACTTCTCCGAGTGACCGATCCGTCAGGGGCCGGTGCCGTCACGACGGCACCGGCCCCCGTCACGGTCCTGGCCGGGCCCACAGCCGTCGGCAAGGGCACGGTCTCCGCAGCGATCCGCGCGCAGTACCCCGAGATCTGGCTCTCGGTGTCCGCGACCACCCGGCCCGCACGGCCCGGTGAGGTCGACGGCGTGCACTACCGGTTCGTGACGGAGGAGGAGTTCTCCCGTCTCGTCGACACCGGGCAGATGCTCGAGTGGGCGGTCGTCCACGGCCGCAACAAGTACGGCACGCCGCGCGGTCCCGTCGAGGAGAAGGTCGCCGAAGGGCGGCCAGTGCTGCTGGAGATCGATCTCGCCGGTGCTCGGCAGGTGCGCGACTCCCTGCCCGACGCCCGTTTCGTGTTCCTCGCCCCGCCGGACTGGGACACCCTCGTGGACCGGCTCGTGGGCCGGGGCACCGAGGACGCCCAGGAGCGCGAACGCCGGCTGGAGACCGCGAAGGTCGAGCTGGCCGCGGAGAGCGAGTTCGACGTGACCATCGTCAACGACACCGTGGACAGCGCCGCCGCAGAGCTCGCCGGCCTGATCGGCGTGCGCGACCTCACCTGACCCGTGCGCCGGCGCACTCGCCCCTTCCCGGGTCGAGGGCGTATCCTGAAGCGTCGCACCCCGAAACTTACGAAGGGACATCCGTGGCCGGAACAGTCGCTCAGCCCGAAGGCATCACGAACCCCCCGATCGACCGTCTCCTGGAGACCGTCGATTCCAAGTACGCGCTGGTGCTCTACGGCTCCCAGCGCGCCCGCCAGATCAACGCCTACTACTCGCAGCTCTCCGAGGGCCTGCTCGAGTTCGTCGGCCCGCTGGTGGACGTGGACAACCAGGAGAAGTCCCTGTCGATCGCGTTGCGCGAGATCGACGAGGGCCTGCTGACCGTCCGCGAGATCGACGAGGCCGAGTACGCCGCCCAGAACGAGCCCGATCCGGACGCCCCGGCGCCGCTCAAGCTCGGCGACGACGCCCCCGAGGTCCCGTCCTCCGAATTCGGCTTCTGACCTTCACCCTCCACCGGGAGCTGCGATGAGCATCGTGAAGAGCACCCTCGACGGTGCCCGCGTCCTGGTCGGCGTCGGCGGAGGGATCGCCGCCTACAAGACCGCGCACCTGGTGCGCGGTCTTGTCGGTGAAGGGGCCGACGTGCGCGTCGTCCCGACCGCGTCCTCACTGCAGTTCGTGGGTGCCGCGACGTGGGAGGCGCTCAGCGGTCACAAGGTCCTGACCTCGGTGTTCGAGGACGTCGACCAGGTTGCGCACGTCCGGTTCGGCCAGGAGGCCGACCTGATCGTGATCGCCCCCGCCACCGCCGACCTGCTGGCGCGGATGCGCACGGGCCGTGCCGATGATCTGCTCACCGCCTCCCTGCTCGTGACCCGGGCACCGGTCGTCCTCGCCCCCGCGATGCACACCGAGATGTGGCAGCACCCGGCGACGCTCGAGAACGTCGCCGTGCTGCGGGAGCGCGGCGTCATCGTGCTGGAACCCGCTGTCGGCCGCCTGACCGGTCCCGACTCCGGCCCCGGCCGTCTGCCCGAGCCCGCCGCGCTGCTCGAGGCGGCGCGCGCCGCGATCACCGCGCCGCGGGGCGAGCGCGGCGAGGTGCTCCAGGACCTCGCCGGGCACGAGCTGCTCATCACCGCCGGCGGCACCCGGGAGGACCTCGACCCGGTGCGCTTCCTCGCCAACCATTCCTCGGGACGGCAGGGCTGGGCCCTCGCCCATGCCGCTCTCGTGCGGGGCGCGCGGGTGCTCCTGGCCGCCGCGAACGTCGACCTGGAGACCCCGCCCGGCGCCCGGCGGCTCGATGTCGGCAGTGCCGCCGAGCTCGCCGCGGCCGTTGCCGAGCATCGCGGCGGCGTGGACGGCCTGGTCATGGCCGCCGCTGTGGCAGATTTCACCGCCGCCGAGCGGAGCCAGGAGAAGATCAAGAAGGACGAGTCCGAGGCCGACTCGGTGCCCACGATCGCCCTGCGTCGCACCGACGACATCCTGCGTCACAGCGTGCTGGACCGCGGCGATGCCGAGCACCCCGTGATCGTCGGCTTCGCGGCCGAGACCGGCGGGAACGGCAGCTCGGCCCTCGATCTGGCCCGCTCCAAGGCCCGCCGCAAGGGTGCTGACCTGCTGGTCTTCAACGACGTCACCGCAGGAGTGTTCGGCTCCTCGGACAATGCCGTGCGCATCCTGGACGGCGAGGGGGCCGAGGTCGCCGAGGCGGCCGGGAGCAAGACCGTCGTCGCCCACGCGGTGCTCGACGAACTCGCCGGTCGGCTGCCGCAAGTACCCTGGTCCGCATGACCTCCAGCGAGCTGCGCACCTTCACCTCAGAATCGGTCACCGAAGGACACCCGGACAAGATCTGCGACCAGATCTCCGATGCGATCCTCGATGACCTGCTGTCCCAGGACCGCGACGCACGCGTCGCCGTCGAGACCATGGTGACCACCGGCCTCGTGCACGTCGCCGGCGAGGTCCGCACCACCGGGTACAGCGACGTCGCGACGATCGTGCGCGACGTCATCCGGGAGATCGGCTACGACTCCTCCGAGAAGGGCTTCGACGCGGATTCCTGCGGCATCGAGGTCTCCATCGGCGCGCAGTCCCCGGACATCGCCCAGGGCGTGGACACGTCGTTCGAGACCCGCGGGGACGCCGCCGCCGAAGCCTTCGCACGGCTCGGCGCCGGGGACCAGGGACTCATGTTCGGCTATGCCTGCCACGACACCCCCGAGCTGATGCCGCTGCCGATCCACGCCGCGCACCGGCTCACCGCGAACCTCTCGGCCGCCCGCCGCGACGGGGTGCTGCCGTACCTGCGCCCCGACGGCAAGACCCAGGTCTCGATCGGCTACGACGAGGACGGCGTGGCCCGCACCGTCGAGGCGGTCGTGGTCTCCACGCAGCACAGCGAGGAGGTCGACCTCGGCAGCCAGCTCGCGCCGGCCATCTCGAAGGTCGTCATCGGCCCGGTCCTCGAGGACCTCGCAGCGCTCGGCCTGGACGTCTCGGACGTCACCACCCACATCAACCCCTCGGGCCGCTTCGTGCTCGGAGGGCCCAAGGGCGATGCCGGTCTGACCGGCCGCAAGATCATCGTGGACACCTACGGCGGCATGGCCCGTCACGGCGGCGGGGCCTTCTCCGGCAAGGATCCCTCGAAGGTGGACCGCTCCGGGGCATACGCCATGCGCTGGGTCGCGAAGAACATCGTCGCCGCGGGTCTCGCGGACCGCTGCGAGGTCCAGGTCGCCTACGCGATCGGCGTCGCGGAGCCCGTGGGGCTCTATGTCGAGACGTTCGGCACCGCCCACCGCCCCGCCCACCAGATCGCCGCTGCCGTGCGGAAGGTCTTCGACCTGCGCCCCGCCGCTCTGATCGACGCTCTCGACCTGCTGCGCCCGATCTATGCCCTGACCTCGGTGCACGGCCACTTCGGTCGCGAGCTGCCCGAGTTCACCTGGGAGCGCGCCGATCGCGCGGAGGAGCTGGAGCGCGCGCTGTGACCACTCCCGCTGCCCCCACCGCCGCTGCTCCTACGGCCGCTGCTCCTACGGCCGCCGCCCGGCCTGCCGTTCCCGCCTCCGGGCTCGATCCCGAGCTCGCCGCGCGGCTGAAGCGTGATGAGTCCGGCCTGATCACCGCCGTGGTCCAGGACGCCACCGACCACCGCGTGCTGATGGTCGGATGGATGGACGACGAGGCGCTGCACCGCACCCTCACGTCCGGCCGCGCCACCTACTGGTCGCGCTCCCGGCGCGAGTACTGGCGCAAGGGCGATACGAGCGGGCACGTGCAGTGGGTCCGCTCCGTCGCAATCGACTGCGACGCCGACACCCTGCTGATCGAGGTGGACCAGGTGGGCGCGGCGTGCCACCGCGGCACCGAGACCTGTTTCGACGGCGGCGACCTGGGCGCCGTCGTCCTGGACCCCACGGAGCGCACAGCATGACCGACCGTCCCGTCCCCGCTCCGAGCGCTCGCTCCGAGGTCTATCCCGAGCTGGTCGCCGGCCGGGAGGGCGACGCCCTGGGCACGATCCAGCCAGACCGCGCCACCTTCCGGGCCCTGGCCGCCCGCCAGCGTGTGGTGCCGGTGAGCGTCCGTCTCCTCGCCGACGAGGACACCCCCGTCTCCCTGTACCGACGCCTCACCGCGGACGGCGACGGCCGCGGCACGTTCCTCCTCGAATCCGCCGGCGAGGGCGAGACCTCTCGCTGGTCGATCATCGGCACGCGCGCCCGCGCCGTGCTCACCGAGCACGAGGGCAGGGCCCGCTGGATCGGGGACGTCCCCAGCGGCGTGCCCGTCGACGGCAGCCCGGTGGAGGCGCTGTGCGAGGTCACCAGCGCCTTCCGTGCCGCACGCCAGCCGCACCTGCCGCCGTTCTCCGGCGGCATGGTCGGATTCATCGCCTATGACGCCGTGCGCCACTGGGAGAAGCTCCCCGCCTCCCCGCCCGATGAAGTGGGCCTGCCGGACCTGTCCATGCTGCTGGCCCAGGACGTCGTGGTCCACGATGCCCACGACTCCACGGTCGTCCTGGTCGCCAACGCCCTGAACCTCAACGCCACGGACGACGGGGTGGACGCCGCCTATGACGACGCCCTCGCCCGGCTGGAGGCGATGCGGGAGCGCCTGCGCACCCCGCTGAGCAGCGGTGCGATGGTCTACGAGACGGTGCGCGACCTCGAAGCGAAGTCCCGCACCGCGCGGCTCGACTACGAGCGTGCCGTGCACGAGGCGGTCCAGGACATCGTGGACGGTGAGATCTTCCAGGTCGTGCCCTCCCAGCGGTTCTCGCTCTCGGCCTCGGCGCACCCGCTGGACGTCTATCGGGTGCTGCGGCGCATGAACCCCAGCCCGTACATGTACCTGCTGCGCACGATCGACGCCGACGGCGAACCGATCGATGTGGTGGGCGCGAGCCCGGAGTCCCTCGTCACCGTGCGCGGCCGCACCGCGACCACGCATCCGATCGCCGGCTCGCGGCCTCGCGGCGCCACCCCGGAGGAGGACGAGCGCCTGGGCCAGGAGCTGCTCGCCGATCCCAAGGAGCGCTCGGAGCATCTGATGCTGGTGGACCTCGCCCGCAACGACCTGCAGAAGTTCTGCGACCCCGGCACGGTGGTGGTGCGGGACTTCATGCACATCGAGCGCTTCTCGCACATCCAGCACATCGTCTCCACGGTGACCGGGACGATCCGCGAGGACGCCCTGGCCTACGACGCCCTGCGCGCCACGTTCCCCGCCGGCACCCTCTCGGGGGCCCCGAAGCCCTCGGCGATGCGGATCATCGACCGTCTCGAGCCGGTGCGCCGCGGCGTCTACGGAGGCACAGTGGGCTATATCGACTTCGCGGGCGACATGGACATGGCGATCGCGATCCGCACCGCGGTCCTCAAGGACGGCACCGCTCACGTGCAGGCCGGCGGGGGAGTGGTTGCGGATTCCGACGCCACCACCGAATACCGCGAGACCCAGTCGAAGGCAGCGGCCGCCCTGCGCGCCGTGGCCTCCGCCGACACGCTGCGCTCCGCATGAGCACGCCGACCCCGCGCACACCCGTCGATCCGCAGCAGGATCGCGCATCGCAGCGGCCGCCCGCACGACGGGCCGGTCGCCGTCCCGGCCGCGCACTCACCGTGCTCGCGGGCACCGCGGTCTCCGGGCTGCTGATCGGTGCCACGAGGCTGACCTGGACCCAGGCGGATGCCCCCGACCTCACGGGCAGCGCCCAGACCGTCGCCGTCACCGGCACCGACGCCGCGCCGGCCGTGCTCGCCCTGGCGATCGTGGCCATCGCGGCGTCCCTGGCGACCTCCCTGGCCTCGTCCTGGGTCCGGTTCGTCACCGGACCCGTGCTGATCGCCGCCGGACTCGGCGCGGCCTGGTCGGCGTTCGCGGTCACCCTGGACCCCGAAGGGACCTCGGCCGGAGCCATCACCGAGGCCACCGGGGTGGTCGGCGCGCAGGTCGATGCCACCGCCACGAGCTGGCCGCTGATCTCGATCCTGCCCGCGCTCGTCCTCTGCGCGATCGGCGTCGTCGTGCTCCTGGTGGGAGGGCGCTGGCCGCGGGGGACCCGATACCGCAGCGCGGCGGTCGCCGCGCCGTCGGACCCGGCCGACGACCCGGCCGCCGCCTGGGACGCCCTCACCCGGGGTGAGGATCCCAGCGCCGGACTGGGGGAGCCCGAAGCCGGCTCGACCGCTCCCGAGGACGGCGAGCAGGATCCGCCCCCGGAGAGCGAGGACGGCCCCGCCGGAACTCCGATCCGGTGATGGTGCTCACCCCGCCCGCGCCTCCTGCGGCGCGGGGCGGACGCCTCCGCCTCGACCCGAGGATGACGTGGCACAATGGCCTGGACCGGGCCCCTGACTGGAGAAGGATCATGACCAAGACCTACACCGTGCCGCCGCCCCCGCCCCACAACGAGGGTAAGACCGTGGCCGCGTACACGCTGAACTTCGGCGTGGTCCTCGGCGCCCTCTTCATCGGGCTGGGCATGATCCTGCCGATGGTGCTGCTCGTGTGGATCGGCACCGGCGTGATCGCCGTGTCGATCATCGCCGGCATCGTCCTGTCCCTCGCCGGCTTCGGTCAGCCCCGTCGTCGGGCCTCTGAGGCCGAAGCGCGGTGACCACCGGGGTGGGCGACCGGCACGGCGCTGCCGTGACGGCCGTTCCCGCCCGCGGACTGCGCAGGGCGCTGCTCCCGGCGGGCATCGTGGCCGGCGGCCTCGCCCTGGCGGTCGGGGTCCAGCTGGTCTTCGACCCGTTCCGCACGGACATCCCGCTGTGCATCGTCTACCACCTGACAGGCCTGTACTGCCCGGGCTGCGGCGCGATCCGTGCCGTGCACTCCGTGCTCGCCGGGGATCTGCTGCTCGCCCTGCGCAGCAATGCGCTGATCACCGTCGCACTGCCGCTGGTGGCCGCAGCCTTCGTGCTCTGGATGATCCGCCGGGTGCGCGGGCTGGCCACCGACCTGCTGCCCTCCACCCGGGTGGCATACATCCTGGTCGCCCTCATCGCCGTCTTCACCGTGCTGCGCAACCTTCCCGCCTTCTGGTTCATCGCCCCGATCTCCTTCATCGGCGCCTGAGACCGGACCCGAGGTGCTCGCGATCTGCGGGCATCGCCCCCGACTGCTGCAGGAGGTATCCGTGGTCACCACCGGAACCGTGCTCGACGAGATCATCGTCGGGGTCCGCGAGGACCTCGAGACCCGCCGCGGCCAGGTCCCTGCGACCGAGCTCGAGGACCTGGCCCGTGCGGCTGCCCCGGCGCTCGACGCCCGCGCCGCCCTGCACGGCGACGGCACCACGATGGGACTGATCGCGGAGGTGAAGCGCGCGAGCCCCTCGAAGGGCGACCTCGCGGAGATCCCCGTCCCCGCCGACCTCGCGGCGATCTACGCCGATCACGGGGCGTCCGCGATCAGCGTGCTCACCGAGCAGCGTCGCTTCCGAGGCACCCTGGCAGATCTGGACGCAGTGCGGGAGCGCGTCCGCGTGCCGGTGCTGCGCAAGGACTTCGTGGTCGACCCGTACCAGGTGCTCGAGGCACGCGCCCACGGCGCCGACCTCGTCCTGCTGATCGTCGCCGCACTCGAGGACTCCCAGCTCCAGGAGCTGCACGAGCAGATCACGGCGCTCGGGATGAGCGCCCTGGTCGAGACGCACACCGACGACGAGCTGGATCGTGCGCTCGCCCTGGGCGCCGACATCATCGGCGTCAACGCCCGCAACCTCAAGACCCTCGACGTGGACCTCGCCCGGGCCACCACCCTGCTGCGGCGCATCCCCGCCGGGCCTCTCGCGATCGGCGAGTCCGCCGTCGTCTCGGTCGCCGACGTCCAGGAGTACGCCGCCGCAGGGGCGGACGCCGTCCTGGTCGGCGAAGCCCTCGTGACCTCCGGCGACACCGGGGACGCCGTCTCCACGTTCCGCTCCGTGGTCCGTCGCGGCCGCACCGTCCCGGAAGGAGCTCAGGCATGAGCACCTCGGCCTCCCGACCCACCATCCCCGATCTCGCCCGACCGGAGGGAGAGCTGCGCTCCGAGGCCGGCCCGTACTTCGGCGGCTTCGGCGGCCGCTTCCTGCCCGAGGCACTGGTCCCCGCCCTCGACGAGCTGCGGGAGACCTACGAGAAGGCCGTGCTGGATCCCGAGTTCATCGAGGAGCTGCAGCGACTGGCCCGCGAGTACACCGGGCGTCCGTCCCTGCTGTCCGAGGCGCCCCGCTTCTCGCAGCTCGCTGGCGGAGCTCGGATCCTGCTCAAACGCGAGGACCTCAACCACACTGGCAGCCACAAGATCAACAACGTGCTCGGCCAGGCTCTCCTGACCAAGCGCATGGGCAAGACCCGCCTGATCGCCGAGACCGGAGCCGGGCAGCACGGCGTGGCCACGGCCACCGCCGCCGCCCTGTTCGGCCTCGACTGCACGATCTACATGGGTGAGGAGGACACCGAGAGGCAGGCCCTCAACGTCGCCCGGATGCGACTGCTCGGCGCCGAGGTGGTCGCAGTCACGCAGGGCTCGCGCACCCTCAAGGACGCCATCAACGAGGCGTTCCGCGACTGGGTGGCCAACGTCGAGACCACCCACTACCTGCTCGGCACGGTCGCCGGCCCCCACCCGTTCCCGGTGATGGTGCGCGACTTCCACCGCATCATCGGCGAGGAGGCGCGGGAGCAGACCCTCGAGGTCGCCGGTCGCCTCCCGGACGCCGTCGTGGCGTGCGTGGGAGGTGGCTCCAACGCGATGGGCATCTTCCATGCCTTCCTCGACGACACCGACCCCCTCGTGCGGCTGGTCGGCTGCGAGGCCGGCGGCGACGGGATCGCGACCGGCCGCCACAGCGCCACCATCGGCGGCGGCACCCCGGGCGTCCTCCACGGGGCCCGCAGCTTCGTCATGCAGGACGAGGACGGCCAGACCATCCCCTCGCACTCGATCTCCGCGGGCCTGGACTACCCCAGCGTGGGCCCCGAGCACGCCTGGCTGGCGGACATCGGCCGCGCCGAGTACCGCGCGATCGACGACGGGCCGGCGATGGAGGCCTTCGCCCTGCTGTCGATGACCGAGGGCATCATGCCCGCCATCGAATCCGCCCATGCCCTGGCCGGAGCGCTCGAGCTGGGCCGCGAGCTCGGCGAGGACGCCGTCATCCTGGTCAGCCTCTCGGGCCGCGGTGACAAGGACGTGGACACCGCCTCGCGCTGGTTCGGACTGGTGGGGGACGGCCCTGCCTCCGGGGATCTGGCCGCACTGCGAGCACAGGCCCGCGCCACCTCCGACAGCACCGATCCGAAGGAGACGCGATGACCGCCACCGATATCGCCACCGACCCCCACCGGCTGCGGTCGGCGGAGGCGATCGACGCCGCCCGCGCCGAGAACCGTGCCGCCCTGATCGGTTATCTGCCCGTCGGCTACCCGGACCTCGCCGGGTCGATCGACGCCGCGAAGGTGCTCATCGACCACGGCGCCGACATGATCGAGCTGGGCCTGCCCTACTCGGATCCCGTCATGGACGGCCCGATCATCCAGAAGGCCGCCTCCGCGTCCCTGGCCGGCGGCAACCGGACCCGGCACGTGATCGAGGCCGTTCAGGCGCTCTCCGGGCGCGGAGCCGCGATCCTCGTGATGTCGTACTGGAACCCGATCCTCGCCTATGGCCCGGATGCCTTCGCCCGCGATCTCGCGGCAGCAGGCGGCGCCGGGGTGATCACCCCGGACCTGATCCCCGACGAGGGCGCCGACTGGATCGCCGCGAGCGAGGAGCACGGCGTCGACCGGATCTTCCTGGTCGCCCCCAGCTCGCCCCGCGACCGCCTCGCCCATGTGGTCTCGCACACACGGGGCTTCGTCTACGCCGCGAGCACCATGGGCGTCACCGGCACCCGCGCGAGCGTCTCCGCGGCGACGGAGGGACTGGTCGAACGCACGCGCGCGGCGGGCGCCGAGAACGTCTGCGTCGGCCTCGGCGTCTCCAACGGTGACCAGGCCGCGCAGGTCGGAGCGTATGCCGACGGCGTGATCGTCGGCTCCGCCTTCGTCCGCGCCCTGCTCGAGAACGAAGGGGACCCGACCGCCTCGCGCACCGCGCTGGCTGCGGTGGCCGACGACCTGCGTTCAGGGGTTGAACGCGCGCGCCGCTGAGCTCCGTCGGGCAGTACCCTTCGAACGTGACGCGTCGATCGTGAGGGCCCACCAGCGCTGATCGACCACCAGGCCTGATCGTCCATCAGTACCGATCGACCACCAGCCCCGATCGACCACGAGCCCGCAGAGAACGGGGCCTGACAGCGAGGAGTGCACGGACATGATCCCCAGCCCGCCCATCTCCTCGGTGTCCCTCGGCCCGCTCACGGTGCACTTCTACGCGATCTGCATCCTGGCCGGCATCGGGCTGGCCCTGTGGTGGGCCACGAAGCGCTGGGAGCGGCGCGGCGGCAACGGCGACGATCTCTTCGACATCGTGTTCGTCGCCGTGATCGCCGGGATCGTCGGCTCCCGCATCTGGCACGTGCTGACCTCTCCCGCTCCCTTCTTCGGGCCGGACGGCGACCCGCTCGCGGTCTTCTACATCTGGCAGGGCGGTCTGGCGATCTACGGCGGCGTGGCCGGCGGAGCCGTGGCCGTCTGGATCATGGCTCGCATCAAGAAGGTCTCCTTCGTCGCCCTGGCCGACACCATCGGGCCGACGATCATGGCCGCCCAGATCCTCGGCCGCTTCGGCAACTGGTTCAACCAGGAGCTCTACGGACCCCGGCTGGACGCCTGGTGGGCCTGGGACGTCACCTGCGTGACGAACGGTCAGACCATCGGGGGCTGCACCCCCGGGACGTACCACCCCACGTTCGCCTACGAGCAGATCTGGATGCTCGGCGGCCTCGCCGTGCTGCTGCTCCTGAGCCGACGGTTCCAGTGGGCCGGGGGACGCGTGTTCTGGGCCTA
Organism: Brachybacterium sp. AOP3-A1-3; assembly: GCF_052378285.1. NCBI lineage: Bacteria > Bacillati > Actinomycetota > Actinomycetes > Micrococcales > Dermabacteraceae > Brachybacterium > Brachybacterium sp. AOP3-A1-3. The sequence goes on from NZ_JBQSXM010000005.1 coordinate 153,254, forward strand.
CGTCGTCATCTACTCCGCAGGGCGCGCCCTGGTCGACTCGATCCGCACCGAGCCGGTGCTGATGGTCGGACCCCTGCGCATCCACACCCTCGTCGCCATCCTCATGGTGCTCTTCGGCGTCCTGGTGTTCGTGGTCCTCACGCGGCGCAAGCAGCGCCGTGGGGGAGAGGTCGTCGCCGCCGACGGCTCGTTCGTGCTGTCCGCCCAGACCGCGGGCAACGGCCCCGACGAGGACGAGGTCGAGAAGTCCGGGACGCCTCCGTCCGCTGGTGAGGAACCCTCACCCGGACCGTAGGCCCCACACGACCCCGCGCGATGCAGATCGCCAGGTGGATCCAGGGCCCGCGACCGGGCAGTCGTCGATATCCGACGCCCCCGTCACCGGCCGCCCATCTGGAAGGGCTTCGCTCCCATGCGACCTCTCGATTCTGATTCTGTTCCGCCCACCGGCTCCACGCACCGCACCGACGATCGAGGCACGGCGCACTCCGTCCGGTCCACGCGGTTCTCCGACTTCCCCGCCCCCCAGGGCCTCTACCACCCCGACAGCGAGGCCGACTCCTGCGGTGTCGCGATGATCGCCACCCTGCGCGGTCGCCCCGGGCACGACATCGTCGAGCACGCGCTCACGGCGCTGCGCAACCTCGAGCACCGCGGTGCGGTCGGCGCCGAGGAGGACACCGGCGACGGCACCGGCATCATGGTGCAGCTGCCCGATGCCTTCCTCCGCGAGGTCGTCGGGTTCGAGCTGCCGCCCCTCGGCGCCTACGCGGCCGGAACCGCCTTCCTGCCCCGTGATCCGGCCGGCAGAGCAGAGGCGCTGGAGGCTCTTCGGACGATCAGCGCGGACGAGGGCCTGCAGCTGCTCGGCCTGCGCGAGGTGCCCATCACGGACGGTCTCGTCGGCCCCTCCGCGGAGGCGGTCCGCCCCGACTTCGTGCAGGTCTTCCTCGCCGACGCCGCCGCCGACGCCGGTTCCGACGCCGTTGCCGGGGCACCTGCCGGCGCAGCTGATGCCCCCGATGCGGCCGGAGCGCTCACCGGCCTCGAGCTGGAGCGGGCGGCCTTTGCCGTGCGCCGCCGCGTCGAGCACACCACGGGGGCCTACTTCCCCTCGCTGTCCACGCGGGTGATGGTCTACAAGGGCATGCTCACCCCGGTGCAGCTCGACGAGTTCTACCCGGATCTGCGCGATCCCCGCTTCACCTCCGAGCTCGCGATCGTGCATTCGAGGTTCTCGACGAACACCTTCCCGGCCTGGCCGCTCGCCCATCCCTTCCGGGCGCTCGCCCACAACGGCGAGATCAACACCGTCATCGGCAACCGCAACCGCCTGCGGGCCGCCGAGGGCAGCATGCGCACCGACGCCTTCGGGGCGGACTTCGAGCGGCTGCTGCCGATCAACACCCCCGGAGCGTCCGACTCCGCCGGTCTGGACGAAGCTCTCGAGCTGCTCCACCTCGCGGGGCGATCCCTCCCGCACGCCCTCATGATGCTCATCCCGGAGCCCTGGGAGAACGACGCCACGATGGACCCCGATCTGCGGGCCTTCTACGAGTTCCATGCGGCGCTCCAGGAGCCCTGGGACGGACCCGCTTCGGTGGTGTTCACCGACGGCACCCAGGTCGGCGCGCGACTGGACCGCAACGGACTGCGCCCGCTGCGCTACTGGATCACGGACGACGACCTGGTGATCCTCGGCTCCGAGACCGGGCTGGTCGATGTCCCGCGCAGCTCCCTGGTGCGCACGGGGCGCGTGGCCCCGGGCGAGATCTTCCTGGTGGACCTCGCCGCGGGGGAGATCGTCCCGAGCGATCAGCTCAAGCACGCCATCGCCACCGAGCACCCGTACGGCATCTGGGTGCGCGAGCAGAAGGTGCAGCTGGCTGATCTCCCCTCCCGCGAGCACATCATCCACTCGCGGTCCTCCGTGGTGCGGCGCCAGCAGACCTTCGGCTATACCGAGGAGGAGCTGCGGATCCTGCTCGCCCCGATGGCCGCCAAGGGGGCCGAACCGCTCGGAGCGATGGGCACCGACACCCCGATCGCGGTGCTCTCGGAGCGGCCCCGGCTGCTGTTCGACTACTTCACCCAGATGTTCGCGCAGGTGACCAACCCTCCGCTGGACTCCCTGCGCGAGGAGATCGTGACCTCGCTGGGCGTGGCCATCGGCCAGTCGCGCAACCTGCTCGACGCCACCCCGCAGCACGCCCGCCAGCTCGGGCTGGACTTCCCGATCCTGGACAACGACGAGCTCGCGAAGATCATCGCGGTCGACGCGAACCCTGCCACGGCGGATTTCCACACCGTGCGCCTGCGCGGCCTCTACCCGGTCAGCGGGGGCACTGCTGCGCTCGAGCGCCGCCTGCAGGAGATCTGCGAGGAGGCGGTCGCGGCGATCGACGACGGCGCCACCTTCCTGGTGCTCTCGGACCGCGACGCCAACCAGACGCTCGCGCCGATCCCGTCGCTGCTCCTGACGAGCGCCGTGCAGCACCACCTCGTGCGCACCGGTCGCCGCACCGCGGCCGCGCTGGTCGTCGAGGCCGGCGACGTGCGGGAGGTCCACCACGCCGCCCTGCTGATCGGCTACGGGGCGAGCGCGATCAACCCCTATCTCGCGATGGAAAGCGTCGAGGAGCTCGTGCGCCGCGGGGTGCTCAGCGACATCACCCCCGAGCAGGCCGTCCGCAACCTCAACAAGGCGCTCGGCAAGGGTGTCCTGAAGATCATGTCGAAGATGGGCATCGCCACGGTCGCCTCCTATCGCGGCGCCCAGATCTTCGAGGCCGTGGGCCTCGCGCAGGATCTCGTCGAGACGTGGTTCCCGGGCACGATCAGCCGCATCGGCGGCATCACCCTGGACGTCATCGCGCAGGAGAACGCGGCTCGGCACGCCCTGGCGTACCCGGTCGACGGGCAGCACCCCGCCCACCGCAACCTCCCGGTCGGCGGCGAGTACCAGTGGCGTCGGGAGGGGGAGCCGCACCTGTTCACCCCCGAGGCCGTGTTCCGCCTGCAGCACTCCACGAAGCACCGGCAGTTCGAGGAGTTCCGGAGGTACACCGACGAGGTCGATGACCAGCACGAGCGACTGATGACGATCCGCGGACTGCTGCGCCTGCGCACGGGGGAGCTCGACCCGGTGCCGATCGACGAGGTCGAACCGGTCGAGACCATCACGCGCCGCTTCATGACCGGGGCCATGAGCTACGGCTCGATCTCGCAGGAGGCGCACGAGACCCTCGCGATCGCGATGAACCGCCTGGGCGGCATGTCCAACAGCGGGGAGGGCGGGGAGGATCCCGAGCGCCTGCGCGATCCGGAACGACGCAGCGCGATCAAGCAGATCGCGTCGGGCCGCTTCGGGGTCACCAGCGAGTACCTGACCTTCGCCCGGGACATCCAGATCAAGATCGCCCAGGGGGCGAAGCCGGGCGAGGGCGGGCAGCTGCCCCCGGAGAAGGTGTATCCGTGGATCGCGCGCACCCGCCACTCGACCCCGGGCATCGGCCTGATCTCGCCGCCGCCGCACCACGACATCTACTCGATCGAGGACCTCGCCCAGCTGATCCATGATGCGAAGTCGGCGAACCCGGCGGCCCGCGTGCACGTGAAGCTGGTGTCGCGGTTCGGGGTCGGCACGGTCGCGACAGGAGTCTCCAAGTCCCATGCCGACGTGGTGCTCATCTCCGGGCACGACGGCGGGACCGGGGCGAGCCCGCTGAACTCGCTCAAGCACGCCGGCACCCCCTGGGAGCTCGGCCTGGCGGAGACCCAGCAGACCCTGCTCCTCAACGGTCTGCGCGATCGCATCACCGTGCAGGTAGACGGCCAGATGAAGACGGGACGGGACGTGGTGATCGCCGCGCTGCTGGGGGCGGAGGAGTACGGCTTCGCCTCCGCACCGCTGGTCGTCTCCGGCTGCGTCATGATGCGGGTGTGCCACCTCGACACCTGCCCGGTGGGCGTGGCCACCCAGAACCCCGAGCTGCGCTCACGGTTCACCGGCCGCGCGGAGCACGTGGTGACCTTCTTCCAGTTCGTCGCCCAGCAGGTGCGCGAGCACCTCGCGGCCCTCGGCCTGCGCAGCCTGGACGAGGCGGTCGGGCGCAGCGACCTCCTGGCACTGCGCGAGGACGCCCGCAGCGGGTCGGCCCTCGGCGCGGCCAAGCGGGAAGGGCTCGACCTGGGAGCGATCCTCGCGCCGCCCACCATCCATCCGGGCGACCATCCGCGGCGCCGCCGCGGACAGGACCATCAGCTCGAGCGCGCCGCGGATCACCCGTGGATCTCCCGGGCCGCGGCTGTCATCGACGGGCAGGCCTCCTCGGTGCGGATCGCCGACACGATCCGCAACGTCCAGCGCAGCACCGGCACCCTGCTGGGGCACGAGGTCACCCGCCGGACCGGGGGAGACGGCCTGGCCGACGACTCGATCGTGCTGGACCTCGAGGGGACCGGAGGGCAGTCCTTCGGGGCGTTCCTGCCCCGCGGGATCAGCATGCACTTGACCGGGGACGTCAACGACTACGTGGGCAAGGGGCTCTCCGGCGGCGTGATCGCCGTGGGGCACGGCGCCGCCACGGAGCCGTCGCTCACCTCGGCCGTGATCGCCGGCAACACCTGTGCCTACGGCGCCACCAGCGGCCGGCTCCTGCTCGCCGGCGCGGCGGGGGAGCGCTTCGGGGTGCGCAACTCCGGGGCGACGCTCGTCGTCGAGGGGATCGGCGACCACGGGGCGGAGTACATGACCGGCGGCGCCGTGATCGTGCTGGGCCCGACGGGACGCAACCTCGGCGCGGGGATGAGCGGGGGCACCCTGTTCATCCTCGACCTCGACCCGGCGGCGCTGAACGCCCAGGACGCCACCACCTTCGAGATCACCGCGGTGCGCGAGGACCACCGGTCCTTCGTGCTCGACGCGATCGCCGAGCATGCCCGGCGCACCGGGTCCGACCGGGCCGCCGCACTGCTCGCCGACCCCGAGGAGCTCCTCGGCCGGCTCACGGAGATCGCGCCCCGCGCCTTCCTCCGCATCACCGGGCTCCGCGAGGACGCCCTGGCCCAGGGGATCGACCCCGATTCGAACGATGTCTGGAACGAGATCATGGAGAGCACTCATGGCTGATCCTCGCGGATTCCTGCGGAACCGAGATCGGGAGCTGCCGGCCCGACGTCCCGTGCCGGTGCGGCTGATGGACTGGCGGGAGGTGTACGAGGCCCGCGAGAAGGGCACGCTGAACGTCGTGTCCCGCCAGGCGGGCCGTTGCATGAACTGCGGCATCCCGTTCTGTCACCAGGGCTGCCCGCTGGGGAACCTGATCCCCGAATGGAACGACCTCGTCTATCGCGATGACTGGCAGGAGGCGGCCGAGAGGCTCCACGCGACCAACAACTTCCCGGAGTTCACCGGCCGTGCCTGCCCGGCACCGTGCGAGTCGAGCTGCGTGCTGGGCATCAACCAGCCGCCGGTGACGATCAAGAACATCGAGGTCTCGATCATCGACCGAGCCTTCGAGGAGGGGTGGGTCGAGCCCGTCGAGGCTGCTCGGCAGACGGGTCGCGCCGTCGCCGTCGTGGGCTCGGGCCCGGCTGGGCTGGCCGCGGCCCAGCAGCTCACCCGGGCGGGCCACTCCGTGGTCGTGCTCGAGCGGGACGATCGCCTGGGCGGGCTCCTGCGCTACGGGATCCCGGAGTTCAAGCTCGAGAAGCGCCATGTGGACCGTCGGCTGCAGCAGATGCGCGCCGAGGGCACGCGGTTCCGCACGGGCGTCGACGTCGGCGGCACGGGGACGGGCGCGCTGTCCGTCGACGCCCTGCGGTCACGCTTCGACGCGGTCGTCCTCGCGACCGGCGCGGGCACGCCCCGGGAGCTCGCCGTCCCCGGTCGTGAGGCGAGCGGCATCCACCCCGCCATGGAGTACCTGACCCAGGCCAACCGCCTGGTCGAGGGGGACTGGGTGGAGGACGGCATCTCCGCCGAGGGCAAGGACGTCGTGATCATCGGCGGCGGCGATACCGGTGCCGACTGCCTGGGCACGGCGCTGCGCCAGGGAGCGCGGTCGGTCACGACCCTCGCGATCGGCACCCAGCCGCCGGCCGAGCGCAACGAGGACCAGCCGTGGCCCACCCATCCGGTGCTGTTCGAGGTGTCCGCCGCTCATGAGGAGGGCGGGGATCGCTCGTACCTCGCCTCGACGACCGGTTTCGAGGTCGACGAGGAGGGCGCTGTGACGGGTCTGCAGGTGGCTCGGACGCAGTTCCGCGACGGGAAGCGGGTCCCGACCCCGGGCACCGGGACCGTGCTGCCGGCGACCCTCGTGCTCCTGGCACTGGGATTCACCGGGACCGAGGAGGACGGACTGCTATCCTCCCTCGGGGTGGACATGACCGCGCGGGGAACCATCGTGCACGATGCCGACTGGGCCACGACGGCACCGAACGTCTACACCGCGGGGGACTGCGCCCGAGGTCAGAGCCTGATCGTCTGGGCGATCGCCGAAGGGCGAGCCTGCGCGGCGGCGGTCGATCGGGCCCTGATGGGCACGTCCTCCCTGCCCGCGCCGGTGAGCCCCGGAGAGAAGTCCGTCACGGTGTGAAACACTAGGGGGACCACGCGACGCTGCGGCCAGTACGGCGAGCACTTCGTGATGCCCGCCGGAGGGCCGCGGCCCTTATTCGAACTACTGATGGGTTGACATGCGCAAAGCGAAGATCGTCTGCACACTCGGTCCGGCGACCAACACCTACGACCAGATCCGGACCCTGATCGAATCCGGGATGAACGTGGCGAGGATGAACCTCAGCCACGGCTCCTACGACGATCACGAGCAGGTCTACGCGAACATCCGCAAGGCCGCCGAGGACCTCGGGCGCAACGTCGCCGTCCTCGTCGATCTCCAGGGCCCGAAGATCCGCCTCGGCAAGTTCGAGAGCGGCCCGCACCAGCTCGAGGTCGGCGACACCTTCGTCATCACGACGGACGACATCGTCGGCACCAAGGAGCGCGTCTCCACCACGTTCAAGGGCCTCCCCGGCGACTGCCGCCCCGGCGACTCCCTGCTGATCGACGACGGCAAGGTGTCCGTGCGCGTCACCGACGTCACCGCGACGGACGTGACCACGGTCGTCGAGGTCCCCGGACCGGTCTCGAACAACAAGGGCATCAACCTCCCCGGCGTCGCGGTCTCCATCCCCGCGATGAGCGAGAAGGACATCGCCGATCTCCGCTGGGGCCTGAAGCTCGGGGCCGACGTCATCGCCCTGTCCTTCGTGCGCGACGCCCATGACATGGACGACGTGCTGCGCATCATGCAGGAGGAGGGCCGCCGGGTCCCCGTCATCGCCAAGATCGAGAAGCCGCAGGCCGTGCGTGCCCTGCGCTCCATCGTCGGCGCCTTCGACGGCATCATGGTCGCCCGTGGCGACCTCGGCGTCGAGCTGCCCCTGGAGCAGGTCCCGCTGGTGCAGAAGCGCGCCATCGAGCTCGCCCGCCGCAACGCGAAGCCGGTCATCGTGGCCACCCAGGTCCTCGAGTCGATGATCACCAGCCCGCGCCCCACCCGCGCCGAGGCCTCCGACTGCGCCAACGCGATCCTCGACGGCGCCGATGCGGTCATGCTCTCCGGCGAGACCAGCGTGGGCGCCTATCCCTTCGAGGCTGTCCGCACGATGGCCCGCATCATCATCAACACCGAGGAGAACGGCGCCGACCGCATCCTCCCGCTGGGCACCATCCCCCACACCCGCGGCGGTGCGATCACCCGTGCGGCCGCTGAGATCGGCGATCAGCTCTCCGCGCAGTACCTGGTGACCTTCACCGAGTCCGGCGACACCGCGCGTCGGCTCTCCCGTCTGCGCCCGACGATCCCCCTGCTGGCGATGACCCCGTACCCCGAGGTCGCCCGCCAGCTGTCGCTGACCTGGGGCATCGAGGCGCACCTGGTGCCCATGCAGAAGGACTCCGATCAGATGGTCGCCGAGGCCGACGCGATGCTCCGCGAGAGCAAGGGCCTGCAGAAGAACGACCTCGTCGTGATCGCCGCCGGTTCCCCTCCCGGAGTCCACGGCTCGACCAACACGCTGCGCGTGCACCGCATCGGTGACCTCGACGGCACCGAGTCCGCTCGGATCGAGGCCGACCGCATCGCGGCCGGTCCCGAGAACTGAGACGCACCGCCTGAGAACGGCGCCCCTCGGCCTGTCGGCCGAGGGGCGCCGTTCTCATGGGCAGGCGCTGCGCGCTGATGAGCGGTCCGCTGTGAGGTGGGTGGGTCATCGGCGCGCCCTGACTGCGGCGACGCTCGCCTCGGGGCGCAGGTCGAGGCGTCGCAGGAGCTGGGCGTTCACGGCGACGACCACGGTGGACAGGGACATGAGGATCGCCCCGACGGACATCGGGAGGACGAACCCGATGGGGGCGAGGATCCCCGCCGCGAGCGGCACGGACAGCAGGTTGTATCCGGCAGCCCACCAGAGGTTCTGCGTCATCTTCCGGTACGCGGCGCGGGAGAGCTCGATGACGGAGAGGACCGAGCGCGGATCAGAGCTCGCGAGCACGACCCCCGCGGACGCGATGGCGACATCGGTGCCCGCACCGATGGCGATGCCGACGTCGGCCTGTGCCAGGCCGGGGGCGTCGTTGACGCCGTCACCGACCATCGCGACCTTCTTGCCCTCTTCCTGGAGCTGAGCCACCGTCGAGGACTTGTCCTCGGGGCGCACCCCCGCGATGACGCGGTCGATGCCGAGTTCGCGGCCGACGCTGTTCGCGACCGGCTCCGCGTCACCGGTGATCATGATGACCTCGACATCCAGGGCGTGCAGCGCATCGATCGCCTCGCGAGACTCCGGGCGGATCTCGTCGTGGAGGGTGAGGCCGCCGATCACCTCGCCGTCGCGGAGGACGTGGAGGATGATCGCGCCCTGCTGGCGCCAGGCCTCTGCCTCGGGGATCTCGCTCGTGCCGGTCTCCTCGAGCAGGCGGGGACCGCCGACGCGGATCTCGTGCCCGTCGACATGGGCGCTCACTCCGAGCCCTGGGGTGGAGCCGAGATCGGAGCCCGCGAGAATCCGGACCTGGTCCGACTGAGCCCTGGCCACGATCGCACGGGCGAGCGGGTGCTCGCTCTCCGCCTCGGCGGCGGCTGCGAGAGCCAGCACCTCGGACTCCTCCGCGCCCCGGCCGACGATCTCGGCGAGGACGGGCTCGCCCCTGGTCAGGGTGCCGGTCTTGTCGAACAGGACGGCGTCGACGGTGCGCATCGCTTCCAGCGCCAGGCGGTCCTTCACCAGGACGCCGCCGCGGGCGGCCCGCTCCGTCGCGATCGAGACGACCAGCGGGATCGCGAGCCCCAGCGCATGGGGGCAGGCGATGACCAGGACGGTCACCGTGCGGACCACGGCCTCGTCGGGCATCCCGAGCAAGGACCACGTGATCGCGGTGATCACGGCGGCTCCGAGGGCGAACCAGAACAGCCACGCCGACGCCTTGTCGGCGATGCGCTGGGCCCGGGAGGAGGAGTTCTGCGCATCGGTCACCAGGCGCTGGATACCGGCGAGGGCGGTCTCATCGCCCGTGGCGGTGACCTCGATGCGGAGGCTGGAGTCGGTGGCGACGGTGCCTGCCACGACAGAATCTCCGGTCGATCGCGTCATGGGACGGGATTCGCCGGTGACCATGGACTCGTCCATATCGGCACGGCCCTCACGGATCGTGCCGTCGGCCGGGACGCTCGCCCCGGGCCGCACGAGAACCAGGTTCCCGCGCTGCAGCTCGGCAGGGGAGACGCTCACGATCTCCTCCCCATCGATCCGCTCGGCCATGTCCGGGAGCAGTGCGGCCAGGGAGTCGAGCGCGGACGTCGTCTGGGCGAGGGAACGCATCTCGACCCAGTGCCCCAGCAGCATGATCACGACCAGCAGGGCGAGCTCCCACCAGAACTCCAGCTGGTGATCGAGGAATCCGAGGGTGGCGCCCCAGGAGGAGATGAATGCGACCGTGATCGCGAGCCCGATCAGAAGCATCATCCCGGGCTGGCGGGAACGGATCTCCGAGACCGCCCCGGTGAGGAACGGGCGCCCGCCCCAGATGTACATGACGGTCCCGAGGACCGGGGCGATCAGCATCGCGCCAGGAAGATCAGGAACGCCGTACCCGAGCAGCATCGCGAACATCGGGGAGAAGATGACGACCGGAACCGCGATGATCAGGTTGATCCAGAACAGCCGCCGGAACTGTGCGACGTGGTCACCATGGCCGGCGTGGCCGCCATGTCCCGAATGCTCCTCGGGCTCCGAATGCTCCTCGTGCTCCGAATGATCGGCGTGCGATCCATGCGATCCGTGGTCGAGAGGCGCCTGAGCGGCGTCGTGCTCAGCGGCATCGGCGTGCGTGGGCACAGACCCGGCGGAAGGACGCGGGTGCTGCTTGTCAGCTTCTCCGTCGGCGTGGCGGTGGAGATCGTGATCAGCGTTCATAGTCGACACCGTATACCCATGGGGGGTATATTTCCAGGGCTGATCTTCCGCTGTGCGCGTGCACGTCGTTCGTCCAGCCGCTCACCGATCGACAGGGCGTGCTCGTCGAGGAAGCTCGAGGGGAACCTCAAGATCTGCTCCAGATCCTCCGCGAGAGCCACTGCAGCCCCATGGCATCCAGGAACGGCGACCAGACTGGGACGCATGAGGAGTGGAGCGGATCGAGCGGCGGCGATGGTTCTCGTCGTCGAGGACGAAGCAGCGCTGTCGGATGTGGTGCAGGCATATCTCACCAGGGCCGGCTATGCCACGACGACTGCGCGAAGCGGTCCGGAGGCGGTGGGGCTGGCCCGCACGATGTCGCCGGACGTGATCATCCTCGATCTCGGCTTGCCGGGTCTCGACGGCCTGGAGGTGATGCGGAGGATCCGTGCCTTCTCCGACTGCTATGTGCTGATCACGACCGCGCGAACAGAGGAAGTGGATCGACTGGTCGGTCTGTCTGTGGGGGCGGACGATTACCTCACCAAACCGTTCAGCGTGCGCGAGCTCGTCGCCCGGGTGCAGGCCGTGCTGCGCCGACCGCGCGCCGTCCCCGGGGCCGCGTCGACGAGCACGGTGCGGAGGTTCGGGGCGCTCGAGATCGACACGACGGCGCAGGAGGTGCGGCTGGCAGAAGCTCCGGTCCCGCTGACCCCGACCGAGAGGGGGCTCCTGATGACGTTGGCGCACCGTCCGGGCCAGGCCTTCAGCCGTGGACAGCTGCTGGAGCTCGTCTGGGGCGACAGGTGGAACGGCGACGATCATCTCGTCGATGTGCACATCGCCAATCTCCGTCGGAAGCTGGGTGAGTCGGCCGAGTCCCCGCGATTCGTCACTACGGTGCGCGGCATCGGGTATCGGATGGGGAAGGGGTGAGGTCGTGACCATGTTGGGTTCCCCAGCTCGGCGTCCTTCCCGGGGAAAGAGCTTGGCGTCACGACTCATGGTCGGCCAGATCATGGTGCTGCTCGCCGGCGCGCTCACCATCACCGTCCTGACGGTGATCATCGGGCCCGCGGCCTTCCACCACCACCTCCTCCAGACCGACCTTCCCATGGGGGACACCGATCTCGTCCACATCGAACGTGCCCACCGCGACGCCCTTGCCCTCGCCCTCGGCGTCGGGCTGGTGGTCTCGCTCCTGGCTGCCGGGCTCGTCACCTGGAACCTGACGCGACGCCTCCGCGTGACGCTCCACGGCCTCACGTCGGCTGTGGACGAACTCTCCCGCGGCCACTACTCCACCCGGGTTCCCGTCATCGGCGACGGGACCGAGCTGGACTCTCTGGCGGCGACGCTCAGCGACATGGCGGCCCGGCTCGATGTCGTCGAAGAGACCCGGCGCCAGCTGCTCTCCGACCTCGCCCACGAGCTTCGCACTCCCATCGCCACCCTGTCTGCGCACCATGAGGCTCTGGCCGACGGCGTCATCGATCCCGACTCGGTGATGCCCATCCTCGCGAGCCAGACCGTGCGGCTGTCGCGGCTGGCCGCCGACATCAGCGAGGTGTCCCGGGCGGAAGAGGGTCAGCTCCTGGTGGAGCCACGACCCCTCGTCGCCCATGACCTGCTGGCCTCGGTGCTCCGAGAATGGCAGGAGCGTTTCGAGGGCGCAGAGGTGGCGCTGCGCCTCGACACGACGACGGGTCGATCGCCGGTGATCCACGCAGACCCGGATCGTCTCGCCCAGGTGCTCGGAAATCTGCTGAGCAATGCGCTCCGGCACACCGCCTCCGGAGCCGCCGTCACGGTCTCGGCAGCGGCGCACGGCAGGACGGTGGAGATCGCGGTGGCGGATGAGGGGGAGGGGTTCGCCGCGGAGGACAGGTCCCGGTTGTTCGAACGCTTCTTCCGCGCCGACAGCGCTCGCACCCGCGAGAACTCCGGGTCAGGTATCGGTCTGACGATCAGCCGTGCCCTGGTCGATGCGCACGGCGGGACCATGACGGCGACGAGCGAAGGTCCCGGACGAGGAGCCTGCTTCACCATCAGCCTTCCTCAGCTGACCGCTGACCGCTGACAGCTGACCGCTGACCGCTAGCTCCGCCGCCCTGGGCCGCCAGGAACGGGCGGTCGTGGTGAGCCGCCGCGTCCCGCCTCCGTGAGCGCTCTCCGTCCTGCGTTCCTTCACCTCAGCTGAAGACTCGTCAGACAGGTGAGATCGTCCTCCTCCTGAGTCGAGATGGACGCAGTCCCCGACAGATCCTCGACGGTGCACGTGAGCTCCGCGGTGATCCCGCGGGGCAGCCAGATTCCGAGGAACCCGTTGTCTCCCGTCGTGCGGGTGCCATCCTCGAGAGGGTCGCCCGAGCTGTCGTCGACCACGCTCACCGTGACGTCCTGACGACGCAGCTCACCGAGGCACGTCGTCAAGCTGTGATAGGCGCACTCGTGGGTGGAGTCCCTGAAAGGAGCCACCGAGAGGTAGAACTTGTTCTGGGGTAGGGACAGCTCGACCTCCCGCCCCGCAGCGTCGCTGAGCCCGAGTGCGGTCGCCATGACGCTGGCCATCAGGCCCCGTGGTCGCTCGGCAACCGGCAGCGCCTCGAGCTGGTCGATGATCTCCTGGGCATCGGCACCCTCGTATCCGAGGTCGCGGAGCAGCTCCTGATCGCCGCTCACGGGAGCCTGGTCGTCATCCCGAGCCCCGCAGCCGGCCAGGACGAACGGGACCAGACCGATGCCGCCCAGCAGCGACCGGCGGGCAAGGCGCCAGGACGAGCCCGCCGACGGTTCGTGCAGTCTGCGGCGACTCGACATCGTCCTCATCAGGCAGGCTCAATCTCGCTCTCGACGACCCATTTGTGATTCGTCATCATCATCCCGACGGCCTCGTAATCGACCATGTACACGGTCTCCTCGGTGGCACGGTCGATGGTGGCGTCGGCGCCCTTCATGCCCGCCATGTGCTCGGCCGTGATGACCACCTCGCTGCCGTCCGGCAGCGGGGCGTCGCCCGGATTCTCGAGCTCCTCGTGGACGACCCACCTGTGGTCGGTGACTGGATCTCCACCGTCGGTCGGGGTGTAGCTGACCGAATACGTCGTGGTGGTGAAGGCGCCGGAGACCGTCGCCGTTGCGCCCGCCATGCCTTCCATGTGGTCCGCCGTGAGCGTCACCGTCGTGCCGACAGGGAACTCGGGGTCCTCGGCTGGTGCGATCCCCTCGGGTGCGGGCCCGCCGTCCATCGGATGCTCCATGTCTCCATGTCCACCACCGTCGGAGGCTGCCGACGCGTCGGATGTCTGAGCGATGTCAGATCCGCTGTCGGTGCAGCCGGCAAGAGCTGTCCCACCGGTGAGGATGACGGCTGCGAGTCCAACGAAAGAACGGCGAGTCTGCATCATCTCTCCTAGTCAGAGGCTGTTTACGACCAGCCTAGGACCCGCATGTCAAGGCCTCCTCAAGATCAGATCTGGACGTCACGAACACTGTGCGGGACTGACGTTCCGCGCTGTCGTGACTGGAGGCCGAGCCGTTGCACGAGGTCGGACATGATCGTTCTCTCTCCGTGGTCCCGGTGATCCGCGACGGTGCGAGCAGACCGGCACGGACCCTGGTGGGACGCCTCACAGAGAGGGAGGTCGGGAGTGAGTCCGATGGCGGGACGGCGCCGCATCGGGCCGTGACCAGCGGCGCGCTGCCGGCGCAGGGTCTGGTCTGCGCAGGGGATCTGCGCTCACACATCGAGCTCGGAGCGCTCCGATGTGGGCGGTTCTGCACGCATCGCGGCAGGTCATCGGTCACTGAAGGGGTACCGGGTGCGGGACTCGAACCCGCACGCCCAAAGGACAGCGCATTTTGAGTGCGCCGCGTCTACCATTCCGCCAACCCGGCTCGCACCCACGGAGGAGCGCTGGACTAGGATAACGCTGATGACCACCGGCCTCGACCGTGCGGGTGCACAGCACCCCGCGTCAGGCACTTCCCGAGATACAGGGCGACATGACTGACGACACCACCCCCCTTCCCGACGATCAGCAGGACTTCTCCACCGCGGAGGAGGAGACCCCGCGGCGCACAGCCGTCGTGGCCGAGGACGAGAGCCTCATCCGTATGGACATCGTGGAGACCCTCACCGAGGCAGGCTTCGAGGTCGTCGCCGCGGTCGGTGACGGCGAGAGCGCCGTGACCAAGGCCCGAGAGCTGCGACCCGACGTGGTCGTGATGGACGTGAAGATGCCCCAGGTCGACGGCGTGACCGCCGCCGAGCGCATCGGCGAGGACAACCTCGCCCCCGTGGTGATGCTCACGGCGTTCTCGCAGGCCGAGCTCGTCGAGCGCGCCCGCGATGCCGGCGCGATGGCCTACGTCGTCAAGCCCTTCACGCCGGCGGATCTGCTGCCCGCGATCGAGATCGCGATCTCCCGGTTCCAGCAGATCACCCAGCTCGAGTCCGAGATCGCCGACCTCGGTGAGCGTTTCGAGACTCGCAAGCGCGTGGATCGTGCCAAGGGCCTGCTGCAGACCAACATGGGCCTGTCCGAGCCGGAGGCCTTCCGCTGGATCCAGAAGACGTCGATGGATCGCCGCCTCACGATGCGTGAGGTCGCCGACGCCGTCGTCGACCAGCTCGGCGGGTCCGGCAAGGACTGACCGGAGACACCGGTCCGGCGTGGCATATGCCGGACCAGAGGGGATGCGCGGGCTCGATGTCGATCACACGGCGGTCGCTGGTGCGCGGGCTCGCCCCGGCGATCGTCGGTGCCGCGGCAGGTGCCGGTGTGCTGACCTCCTGCAGCCGCGACGCTGATCCCGGCACCTCGGGCGGGGACGCCGGGACGCTCGGCGCTGCGCCGCCCACGCCGGACACGCCGCTCGTCCTCGGATCGATCGGGGCCTCCTACGGCCGGGCCGCGGCCTTCGAGACGCCGATCTCGATCGCGATCACCGAGGCGATGATCGATCTCAACGCCCGCTGGGGCGGCGTTCTCGGCCACGAGGTGACGATGCACCAGCGGCACGTCGCCGCCGCTGCGGGGGAGGACCTCTCCGCGGTGATCGCGACGATGGCCGATGCCGGGGTGAGCGCCGTGATCACCTCCCTGGACGAGGAGTCGCTCGTGGCGGTGATCCCCGCCCTCGTCGACGCGCAGATCGCCGTGATCGATGTCCTCACCTCCGGGATGAGCGTGCGGGAGCCCGAGGTGGCCAGTGCCAACATGCTGATACGGCTCGCACCCGACGACGTCGCGATCGCGACCCTCTACGCCGAGCAGGCGTGGACGTCTGGATCGGACGGGAGCGGGCCTCCCGGCACGGTCGCCTACGTCTCGGAGGACACAGCGCAGGGGCGCAGCCTGGTGGGCGAGCTCACGCGCATCCTGGCCCCTCGGGGCGGGAAGATCCTCACACAGCAGTTCTATCCCGCCGGGGACGCGCCGGACCTCGACGCCGTGATCGAGGCCGTCCTGGCGGAGCCTCCTGCCCTGCTCGTCGTGAACGGCGGTCCGGAGGTGGGACCTCTCCTGTCCGCCCTGCACGACGCCACGCGGGACGGATCGCAGCAGCCCGCCGTGACGATCCCCTCCCGGCTGGGCCCGGCGGCGAGCGTGGACTACTCCGAGGACGCACTGACGCCGGAGTGCCTCGCCTCCGCCACGGGATATCTGCCCGGCGACGCGCTGGACGACACGCACGTCAACATGATGCTCAACGTCGACTCGACCCTGCTGGCCACCGGGTTCGGGTATTCGCAGCAGGCCTACGACGCGGTCCTGCTCGCCGGTCTCGCGGCGGAGGACGCCGTGTCTGTCGGTGGCGTGGACATCGCCGGCTCGCTGGAAAGGGTGCTCTCGGGAACCCAGGAGTGCGCCGAGTTCGGGGACTGCTCGGCGCTGCTCCGCGACGCACGCGCTGCCGGGCAGCGCACCACGATCTCCTTCACCGGGCGGTCCGGCCCGCTCGAGCTGGGCTCGGACAACGATGTCCGGACGGGGAAGATCCGCAGCCGGACCTGGGATGCTGAGAATTCGCTCGACTCGGAGCCGGCCATCGGGTCCGCTCCCACCACGGTGTTCGACACCGGCGGCTGAGGCGCTGGCGGCCGAGGCGCCGCCATCGGGGGTGCGTCAGCGCGGCGGGAGGAGCATCGTCTGGACGGTGATGGTGCTCAGCAGCGTCCCGTCCTCGTCGTGCACGTCCACGAGATAGCTCGCGATCTGCCGTCCCGCGTGCCGGATCGTGCAGGTGGCCGTGACGATCCCGGAACGGGCCGAGCGGTGGTGGAGCGCCGAGACCGAGGTGCCGACCGCCTGGGCGCCGTCGCCGTGGACCTCCCGGGCGTGGACGATCGCGGCGAAGGAGGCGACGGACTCGGCCAGGGCGATCGTCGCGCCGCCGTGCAGGAGTCCTGCCGGCTGCGTGTTCCCCGCCACCGGCATCGTCATGAGACCGCCGTCGGCGGACAGGCTCAGCAGCTCCATCCCGCATCGTTCCACGAGGGTCCCGCGGATCATGGGGGCGATGAGCTCCCGCAGCTCCTCCCCGGACAGCGGGGCGTGGACGGTCTCACTGCGCTCAGGTGCATCACTCATGCCCTGAGGGTGCCACAGGCGGAGCCTTCGGCGCCTCTGGCGGGACCGTCTGCACGGCGGTCGACGGCGCGGCATGCGAGACTTCTCCTCATGAGTGCCAGCGACACCGGTGACCAGCGAATCCTCCTCATCGACGGGCACGCCATGGCGTTCCGCGCGTTCTTCGCGCTGCCTGCCGACGGGTTCAGCGACGGGCGGGGGCAGGCGACCAATGCCGTCTACGGCTTCACGCGGATGATCATCAACGTCGTCGCCTCCGAGAAGCCGACCCATGTGGCCGTCGCCTTTGACCTGCCCGGCGGCACCTTCCGCGACCGCATCTACGACCAGTACAAGGGCGGTCGCGACGAGACCCCGCCCGAGTTCGTGGGCCAGATCGACCTGATCATGCAGGTCCTGGATGCGCTCGGGGTGCGCTGGCTGACGGTCGAGGACTACGAGGCCGACGACATCATCGCCACCCTCGCCCACCGCACCGCGACCGAGGGCGGCGAGGCGCTGATCGTCACGAGCGACCGTGACGCCATCCAGCTGGTGGGGGAGAACGTGACCCTGCTGCAGCCCGTCAAGGGCGTCACCGAGATGCGCCGTATGACTCCCACCGCCATCGAGGAGAAGTACGGGATCCCGCCCGAGCGCTACTCGGACCTCGCCGCGCTCGTCGGGGAGTCGGCGGACAACCTCCCCGGGGTCCCCGGCGTCGGCCCGAAGACCGCCGCGAAGTGGATCGTGCAGTACGGCGACCTGCCCGGGATCATCGCCCACGCCGACGAGATCAAGGGCAAGGCCGGGCAGTCCCTGCGCGACCACATCGCGGACGTCGAGCGCAACCGCCTGATGAACGCCGCCGTCCTCGACCTCGAGCTGCCCACGGACCCCGAGCACTACACCCTGGGCCGCGGCGACGGGACCGCGCTCAACGCGCTCTTCGACGAGCTCGCCTTCGGCCCCACGATCCGCAAGGACGTCCCCGCGGACTTCCTCGCCGGCGGCGTGGACGTGCCCCAGGCGCCCGCTCGCGAGCTGCCCCCGCTGCAGCGTCCCTCCTCCGCCGAGCTCCCCGAGCTGCTGGCCTCCGCCTTCGGCGAGGGCGCCGCGCTCGCGAGCGAGGGGAGCTGGGCGCTCGGGCAGGGAGACCTGCGTCGTCTCGCGCTGGCCACCGATGACGCGCTCGCGGTGCTCACGCTTGCCGACCTCGACGACACTGCGGAGCGCGCCCTCGCCACGTGGCTCGAGGACCCCGAGATCGCCAAGGTCGCGCACGACACCAAGAACCTCTCCCATCAGGCTCGTGGCCGCGGGCTGAGCATCGCCGGCTGGCGCACCGACCTCGCGATCGCGGAGTTCCTGTGCCGCCCCGATCAGCGGCCCACCGACCTCGCCGGGCTGACCCTGCGCCACCTGCAGGAGGACCTCCAGGTGGAGGCCGCCGCGGCCCAGCAGGAGCTGGGTCTCGGGGCCGACGACGACACGGACGCCGAGGCCGAGCAGCTCGGCCTCGCCGCCGATGCGGTGCTGCGACTGGAGCGGCTGCTGCGCACGGAGCTCGAAGAGCACGCCGCGCTGTCCTTGCACGACGACCTCGAGCTGCCGCTGTCCGCCGTGATCGGGGAGCTGGAGGCCACCGGCATCGCAGTCTCCGACGAGGTGCTCGGAGGCCTGGACCAGGAGCATGCGACCAAGCAGACCGAGGTCGCCGAGTCGGCGTTCTCCCACATCGACGGCGATCGCATCAACCTCGGCTCGCCCAAGCAGCTCCAGGAGGTCCTCTACGAGCGCCTGGGCCTCCCCAAGGGCCGTCGGACGAAGACCGGCTACAGCACGAACGCCGAGACCCTCGTGGACCTGTTCGAGAAGACCCAGCACCCCTTCCTCGCGGATCTGCTCGCGCACCGCGACGTGACGAAGATGCGGCAGATCATCGAGACCCTGCGGCGCTTCATCTCCCCGGAGGGGCGCATCCACACCACCTTCCACCAGAACATCGCCGCGACCGGACGGCTCTCCTCGAACAACCCGAACCTGCAGAACATCCCGACCCGCACCGAGGAGGGTCGCCGGATCCGGTCCGCCTTCGTCACGTCCACCGGCTACCGCTCGCTGCTCACCGCCGACTACTCGCAGATCGAGATGCGCATCATGGCGCACCTCTCGGAGGACGCCGGCCTGATCGAGGCGTTCCGCTCGGGAGAGGACCTGCACCGCTTCGTGGCCTCGCGCGTCTTCGACGTCGAGCCGGAGGAGGTCGACGGCGCGATGCGGTCCAAGACCAAGGCCATCAGCTACGGGCTGGCCTACGGGCTGAGCGCCTTCGGCCTTGCCCGCCAGCTGCACATCTCCCAGGGGGAGGCGACCGCCCTGCGCGACGGCTACTTCGAGCGGTTCGGCGGGGTGCAGGACTACCTCCGCGAGAGCGTCGAGAAGGCCCGGTCGACGGGGTACACCGAGACCATCCTCGGTCGCCGCCGCTACCTGCCGGATCTGACCTCCGACAACCGCCAGCGCCGCGAGAACGCCGAGCGGGTAGCGCTGAACTCGCCGATCCAGGGCAGTGCGGCGGACATCATCAAGCTCGCGATGCTCCGGGTCGACGACCTGCTGCGCGCGAAGGAGCTGACCTCGCGGGTCCTGCTCCAGGTCCATGACGAACTGGTGATGGACGTCGCCGAGGGCGAGGAGCAGCAGGTGCGCGAGGCCGTCACCGAGGGCATGGGCTCCGCCTTCGAGCTGTCGGTGCCCCTCGAGGTCGGCATCGGCGTCGGCGCGAACTGGCTCGAGGCCGCACACTGACCCGGGGCCGCCCACTGACACGGGGCCGCCCACCGAGCCGACGGCGGGCCGATGTGCAGGCGGCGGGCCGCAGAGGGACTGAACTCACATCGGCGCGCGACGTCGGAGCCGGGTTCTCCCTCGCGCAGGAATCCTCAGGCTGGTAACCTGGTCAAGGTCTGCGCGCGGGCCCGCCCCTCGGGGGATGCATGCGGTGAACACCCATGGATCCTCGAACGTGGTCGGGTGCGTGCGGATGTGCCCCTGAGCAGGGGCACTGCACGTCCATCGTTCCTACTCAAACCTGTCCCGACGGAGTCCTTACCTACATGACCGACACCACGACCCCCCAGATCGCCATCAACGACATCGGCGGCGCCGACGAACTCATGGCAGCCATCGATGCGACCATCAAGTACTTCAACGATGGCGACATCGTCGAAGGCACTGTGGTGAAGGTCGATCACGATGAGGTCCTCCTGGACATCGGCTACAAGACCGAGGGCGTCATCCCCTCGCGCGAGCTGTCCATCAAGCACGACGTCGACCCCGGTGAGGTCGTCGAGGTCGGCGACGAGATCGAGGCCCTGGTCCTCCAGAAGGAGGACAAGGAAGGCCGTCTGATCCTGTCCAAGAAGCGCGCACAGTACGAGCGCGCCTGGGGCACGATCGAGCAGATCAAGGAAGACGAGGGCGTCGTCACCGGCCGCGTCATCGAGGTCGTCAAGGGCGGCCTCATCGTCGACATCGGCCTGCGCGGCTTCCTCCCCGCCTCCCTCGTCGAGATGCGTCGCGTCCGCGACCTGCAGCCGTACGTCGGCCAGGAGATCGAGGCGAAGATCATCGAGCTCGACAAGAACCGCAACAACGTGGTCCTGTCGCGCCGTGCCTACCTCGAGGAGACCCAGTCCGCGGTCCGCTCGGACTTCCTGCAGACCCTGCAGAAGGGCCAGGTCCGCGAGGGCGCAGTGTCCTCCATCGTCAACTTCGGCGCCTTCGTCGATCTCGGCGGCGTCGACGGCCTGGTGCACGTCTCCGAGCTGTCCTGGAAGCACATCGATCACCCGTCCGAGGTCGTCGAGGTCGGCCAGAAGGTCTCCGTCGAGGTTCTCGACGTGGACATGGATCGCGAGCGCGTCTCCCTGTCGCTGAAGGCGACGCAGGAGGATCCGTGGCAGCTCTTCGCCCGCACCCACGCCATCGGCGAGGTCGTTCCGGGCAAGGTCACCAAGCTGGTTCCCTTCGGTGCGTTCGTGCGCGTCGAGGACGGCATCGAGGGCCTCGTGCACATCTCCGAGCTGGCTCAGCGCCACGTGGACCTGCCCGAGCAGGTCGTCACCGTCGACCAGGACGTCTTCGTCAAGGTCATCGACATCGACCTCGAGCGTCGCCGGATCTCGCTGTCGCTCAAGCAGGCCAACGAGGGCGTCGACCCCGAGGGTGACGACACCACCTTCGACCCGGCCCTGTACGGCATGGCGGCGGAGTACGACGCCAACGGCGAGTACAAGTACCCCGAGGGCTTCGACCCGGAGACCAACGAGTGGCTCGAGGGCTACGACGCCCAGCGCGAGGTGTGGGAGGCCCAGTACGGCGCCGCCTACGAGCGCTGGACCGCTCACAAGGCTCAGGTCGCCGAGGCCATCAAGGCCGACGAGGAGTCCGCGAACGCACCGGCCACCGAGACGTCCACCTCGACGCCGTCGGCCGCTCCGGCCACGCAGGCTTCCTCCTACCAGTCGAGCACCACGGACGAGGGCACGCTGGCCTCCGACGAGGCACTGGCCGCCCTGCGCGCCAAGCTCACCGGCAACTGATCCTCGGATCGTTCTGCGGAACGCCCCGGTCCCCTCACGGGGGCCGGGGCGTTCCGGCGTCCGGGGGACGCGCACGGGGGATCCGCGGAGAAGTGATCTGCAGGTCATCGGGATGGCCTCCTGCAGGCGAGGGCGTTCTCGGTGCACACTGGAGGCATGACCACCGCGCTCGATGACCATCCGATCCACTCCTGGCTGACCGATATGGACGGCGTGCTCGTCCATGAGCAGTCCGCTCTGCCCGGCGCCGCCGACTTCATCGCGGCCCTGCAGCGTTTCGGCCGTCCGTTCCTGGTTCTCACGAACAACTCGATCTTCACGCCCCGGGACCTGCGAGCCCGCCTCTCGCGCAGCGGCATCGACATCCCCGAGGAGTCGATCTGGACGAGCGCGATGGCCACGGCACGCTTCCTCGCGGAGCAGGCACCCGGCTCGTCGGCCTACGTGATCGGTGAGGCGGGCCTGACCAGCGCGATGCACGAGGAGGGGTTCATCCTCGCCGACTCCGATGTGGAGTTCGTGGTGCTGGGGGAGACCCGCACCTACTCCTTCGAGTCGATCACCCGGGCGATCCGCCTGATCACCAAGGGCGCGAAGTTCATCGCCACCAATCCGGACGTCAGCGGCCCCAGCGCGGAGGGCCCGCTGCCCGCCACCGGGTCCGTCGCGGCCATGATCACCGCGGCCACCGGGATCCAGCCGTACTACATCGGCAAGCCGAACCCGCTCATGATGCGCACCGCGCTGAACCGCATCGGCGCACATTCCGAGACGTCCGTGATGATCGGTGACCGGATGGACACCGACGTGAAGTCGGGCCTCGAGGCCGGCATGCGGTCCGTGCTGGTGCTGACCGGATCCACCACGGAGGACGAGATCCCTCTGTACCCGTTCCGGCCCACCGCGATCATGGACGGCATCGCGGATGTCGTCCCCCTGGTGGAGGAGCTGATGCCGTCCGAGGCGGTGGAGCTGGGGGAGGACTGAACCGGAGCGCACTGCGCGAGGTGACGAGGACCTCCAGGATCGTCGTCCGTGCGGCGCGGACGACCGTCCGTGCGCCCAGCGCATCATGAGAGGATCAGCGGTATGTTGCGCTGGCTCACGGCCGGGGAATCCCATGGCCCTTCCCTCATCTCCCTGCTCGACGGCGTTCCCGCCGGGATCGAGCTGACCAGTGACGATCTGAAGACGGCTCTCGCCCGTCGGCGGCTCGGCCACGGCCGCGGCAGTCGGCAGAAGTTCGAGCAGGACGTCCTGACGGTCCACAGCGGGCTCCGGCACGGGCTCACCCTCGGCTCGCCGCTCGCGATCGAGATCGCGAACTCCGAGTGGCCGAAGTGGGAGAAGGTCATGAGCGCCGATCCCGTGCAGCCTGAGGACCTCCTCGTCGATGCCGGGACCGGTGACCAGCGGGAGATCGCCCGCAATCGCCCGCTGACCCGCCCGCGACCCGGGCACGCCGATCTCTCCGGGATGCTCAAGTACGGGTTCGACGAAGCACGCCCGATCCTCGAGCGGGCCAGCGCCCGCGAGACCGCCGCCCGGGTGGTGGCGGGCCGCGTCGCCGCCGCGATCCTGGAGCAGACCGCCGGTATCCGGCTGGTCTCCCACACCCTGTCCGTCGGCCCGGTGCGCGTCCCGGAGGACGCCCCCCTGCCGACGCCGGACGACGATCAGGCTCTGGACGCCGATCCGCTGCGCTGCTTCCACCCGGAGACCTCCGCCGCGATGGTCGCCGAGGTCGATTCCGCGAAGGCGGACGGCGACACCCTCGGCGGCGTCGTCGAGGTCCTCGCCTACGGCCTCCCGGTCGGTCTGGGATCCCACACGCAGTGGGATCGGAAGCTCGACGGTCGCCTCGCCCAGGCGATCATGTCGATCCAGGCGATGAAGGCCGTGGAGATCGGTGACGGGTTCGCGACCGCCGCCCGGCGCGGTTCCGCCGCCCATGACGAGATCCTCGCGGCCGGTGAGGCCGACAGCCGCACGGCCATCCCGCGCGCCAGCAACCGCGCGGGCGGGCTCGAGGGCGGCATGACCAACGGCCAGGTGCTGCGCGTGCGCGGCGCCCTGAAGCCGATCTCGACGGTGCCGCGCGCCCTGCGCACGATCGATGTCGCCACCGGTGAGCAGTCCAGCGCCAACCACCAGCGCTCCGACACCTGTGCGGTCGCGCCCGCCGCGGTGATCGCGGAGGCCGTCGTCGCGCTGACCCTCGTGGACGCCCTGCTGGAGAAGACCGGCGGCGACAGCGTCGAGGAGATCCGGGCGCACCTGGCAGGGACGGTCGAGCTGCAGTCCCGCATCGTGGGCGGTGGCTCGGGCGCCGCCTCGTGAGCGGACCCGCTGTCATCCTGCTGGGCCCGATGGGTGCCGGCAAGACCAGCGTCGGGCGGGAGCTCGCGACCCGTCTGGACGTGCCCTTCGACGACCTGGACGCGATGATCGTCGCCGAGGCGGGACGCCCGATCCCGGCCATCTTCGAGACCGAGGGCGAAGCAGGCTTCCGGGAGCTCGAGGCCGCGGTGCTGGAGCGGGCCCTCGCCTCCTGCCGCGGTGTGCTCTCTCTCGGCGGGGGCGCGCCCCTGCACCCCGCCTCGCGCGAGCGGCTGCGGGGCGGGCCCGTCGTGCTGCTCGAGATCGATGAGCGCACGGCGACCAGCCGCATCGGCCGGGGCCATGGGCGCCCGATGCTCGCCGGCGGCGCGGACCCCATGGTCCGTTGGCGCGAGCTCGCCCGTGCCCGAGGGCCCGTCTACCGCGAGCTCGCCCGCTGGAGCGTCGACACCGGCCGCGGCAGCGCCGCCTCCGTGGCGCGCGCCATCACCGACATGATGGGCAGGGACCTGCTGTCCCTGCCCGAGGAGGAGAATCCATGAGCACCACCGTGATCCCCGTGACCACCCCCGTCGGCAGCTACGACGTCCTCGTCGGCCGCGGCATCATGCACGACGTCGGCGACCTGATCCCGGGGCGCACCCGCCGCGTCGTCATCGTCCATCAGCCCAGTCTCCGCGATGTCGCCGAGGAGATCCGCGCGACCATCGCCGGCACCGGTCGCGACGCCTTCGCCGCAGAGATCCCCGACGGGGAGGAGGCCAAGACCGCCCAGGTCGCCGGCTTCCTCTGGGGCGTGTGCGGGCAGGCGGAGATCGGCCGTGGCGACCTCATCATCGGCCTCGGCGGCGGCGCCGCGACGGATCTCGCCGGCTTCGTCGCCGCCTCCTGGCTGCGCGGCATCGACGTGCTGCAGATCCCCACCACGGTCGCGGGCATGGTCGATGCCGCCGTGGGCGGGAAGACCGGGATCAACACCACGGAGGGCAAGAACCTCGTCGGCGCCTTCCATCCGCCGATCGCGGTGCTCGCCGACCTCGACGTCCTCGAGTCCCTCGGTGCCCACGACATCGCCGCCGGGCTCGCCGAGGTCGTCAAGGGAGGGTTCATCGCCGATGAGCGCATCCTGGAGATCATCGAGGCGGACCCCGCCGCGGTGCTCGACGTGACCACCGACGCCTTCCGCGAAGTCGTCGAGCGCAAGATCCGCATCAAGGCCGACGTCGTCTCCGAGGACCTCACCGAGCAGGGACGCCGCGAGATCCTCAACTACGGCCACACCCTCGCCCACGCCATCGAGCGCAACGAGCGCTACCAGTGGCGCCATGGCGCGGCGGTCTCCGTCGGCATGATGTTCGCCGCCGAGCTCTCGCACCTTGCGGGCAAGCTCTCCGAGGCCGACGTCGACCGTCATCGCAGCATCCTCACCTCGCTGGGCCTGCCCACGACGTACCGGGACCGGCAGTGGCCCAAGCTCGAGGACGCCATGAAGCGTGACAAGAAGACCCGGGCGGGTCTCCTGCGCTTCGTGGTCCTGGACCGGGTCGGCTCGGTGTCCCGCCTGGAAGGTCCCGACCCCGCCCTGCTGCTGTCCGCCTACGCAGCCATCACCGCAGAATGACGGAGGACACCATGACCGACAGCACCCCGACCGACCCCAGCGCGACCGGCAGCGCCCCGACCGGCCCCGCCGGCATCGAGACCCCGGGCGCCGAGACCACGGGAACCACGATCACTGCGACGGTGCGCGGCATCGAGCTCGGCCGTGCACGGCCCGAGATCATCGTCCCGCTGGTGGGCGACGATCACGACGCCGTGCTCGCCCAGGCCGACGCCGCGCTGAAGACCCCGGCACGCATCATCGAATGGCGCATCGATCGTTTCCGCCCGGACCTGGAGGATTCCGAGGACCACCGCGACGTGGTGCTCGCAACCCTCCCGGCGCTGCGCGCCAAGCTGGGACCCGACAAGGCGCTGCTGGCGACCGTGCGCACCGCAGCGGAGGGCGGAGAGCGGCGGATCCGCGACCTCGATCTCGCCGTGCTGCTGGAGGCGCTCATGGGCTCCCGGCGAGCCGGCACCCAGTCCCAGGTCGACATGATCGACATCGAGACGTCGCGGTCGCCTGAGATCGTCGCGCGCGTGATCACGACCGCGCACCGCAACGGCGTGGTCGTGATCGGCTCCTTCCACGACCTCGAGGGCACACCGGACGAGGCGGAGATCGCCGAGCTGCTGCGCTCCCAGCGCCGCCTCGGCGTCGACGTCCCCAAGATCGCCGTGACCCCGAGGACCGCCCGAGACGTGCTGACGCTGCTCTCCGCGAGCCTGACGGTGGCCTCCGAGCGCACGGGGCCCCACATCGCGATCAGCATGGGAACCCTCGGCGTGGCCAGCCGGGTCTCGGCAGAGTCCTTCGGCAGCGCCGCGACGTTCGCCACGGCCGGGGCGGCCTCCGCCCCGGGCCAGCTCGGGGCCGACGACGTCGCCAGGATGCTCGAGCTCCTGCGCCCCTGAGCCCGGCTGCGTCCCTGAGCCGGTTGCGACCTGGGGACCTGACGTGCGGATCCCTGCTGCCCGCTGAGCGGGTCCGCTCAGCGGGGGTCGTCCGGGTCGTCGCCGAGGTCATCCGCGTCCGAGCTGTCCGCGCTGCCTGCGCGGCGTGCTTCACGAGGGGGGACGTCTCCGGCCCCCTGTTCGTGTCCGTGCCCCCCGTCGAGCCCCGGCTCCGGGAAGCGGATGGCGTCCCCGTCGTGGTCGGCGAACGCCCGTTCGGCGTACTGACCGGCATCGGCGTCCAGGAAGCTGATGTCGTCGGCGAGATCGTCGACCGAGGCGTCGACCACGGGGATCGCACCGGTCTCCATCGCGACCCGCTCGCGCTCGGAGCGCCGCGTGCGCCGCACGAGGGCCTTGACCTGGGAGGCGGACATCGTCACCTGCCACTCGCCATGCGCGGGCAGCGACCAGCGCCGCCAGGCCGCGAGCCCGGCGAGGAGCGCGCCGAGGGCGACGGCCACCAGCACATACGGGGACTGCAGACCCAGGGCGGTCACGCCCCAGGTGCCTATCGCGGTGACCAGGGCGCCCGTCGCATACAGCGGCCCGCCGCCGAAGATCGCGGGGATCCTGCCCACGAGGACATCGCGGATCACGCCGCCGCCCACGGCGCTGGTCACCCCGAGCAGGATCGCCGGCAGCGGATCCAGGCCGTAGCCGATCGACTTCGCCGTGCCGGTCGCCGCCCACAGCGCCATCGCCGCGATGTCCAGCACGGTGACCAGGCCCCGCCACCAGGGCCCGTCGGCCGCGATCACGAAGGTGAACAGCGACCCGGCGAGCGCACAGGTCAGGTACCAGGGGCCGTCGAAGGCGGCCGGCGTGCCGTAATCGAGGATCAGGTCGCGCACGAGGCCCCCGCCGAGACCGGCGACGATGCCGATGATCGCGAAGCCGACGGCATCGAAGTTCAGCCGCGACGCGAGGGCACCTGCGGCAACACCCATCACGAAGACCCCGATGAGGTCCAGCACGCGGAGGAAGTCATTGGTGACGAGCAGTTGGAGAGGGTCCACGCCACGACGGTAGCCCGCCCCGACGCCGCGTGAGGATCCGGCACGACGTGAGAGGGCACCCACCTGCCGACCGAACAGTCGGGGGGCAGGTGCCCCGTACGATCGGCGCATGACGATCTCAGCTCGTGCCACCCTTCCTCGCATCGGCCTGACCGGCGGCATCGGCTCCGGGAAGTCGACGGTCGCGGCGTTCTGGCGGGACGCAGGACACCGCGTGATCGACCTCGATGCGCACTCCCGGGCGGTGCTCGACATCCCCGGTGACGGGGTCGAGGAGGCCGTGGCGCGATTCGGGGAACACTTCCGCACCTCCGGCGGGACGATCGACCGGGCGGCGCTGGCAGGCCTCGTCTTCGCCGATGCCGAGGCCCGGGCCGATCTGGAGGCGATCGTGCTCACCCGCGTCGACCGCGCGGTCGCCGAGGAGGAGCGGGAGGCGGCCGCGGCGGGCGAGGCGCTCGTCGTGCATGACAGCCCCCTGCTGCTGGAGAAGGATCGCGACGCGGAGTACGCCGCCGTCGTCGCCGTGCTCGCCCGCCGGGAGGACCGCATCCGGCGGGTCGTCCGCGACCGCGCCAAGGACCGTGCCTACGTCGAGTCGATCATGGCCGCCCAGGTCACCGACCTCGAACGGATCCGACGGGCGGATCGCCTCGTGCTCAACACGACGGATCGGGAGGCCCTCGCGCAGCGCGCGCAGCACGCCCTGGCCGTCCTCGTCGGCGCCCTCTGACCTCGCGCATCCCCCGCGAGGGGCGGAGGATGCCGGAGGACGCCGGGGGCACGCACGATTCCGCCGTGCGCTGACGCACAGGCCGTCATCTGTCGGGTGTCCGACCCGGGACGTAGGCTCGACCCATGCGTCCCATCACTGATCTGGTCCGCGCCGAGCACCCTTTCGAGGTCGTCTCCGACTACTCGCCCTCGGGCGATCAGCCGAGGGCGATCGCGGACCTCACGCGTCGTATCAACGACGGCGAGCAGGACGTGGTGCTGCTGGGCGCCACCGGTACCGGCAAGTCCGCGACCACGGCCTGGCTGATCGAGCAGGTGCAGCGCCCCACCCTGGTGATGGCCCACAACAAGACCCTCGCCGCGCAGCTGGCCAGCGAGTTCCGGGATCTGCTGCCCAACAACGCGGTGGAGTACTTCGTCTCGTACTACGACTACTACCAGCCCGAGGCGTACGTCCCGCAGTCGGACACCTTCATCGAGAAGGACTCCTCCGTGAACGCCGAGGTGGAGCGGCTGCGGCACAGCGCCACCAACTCCCTGCTCACGCGTCGTGATGTCGTCGTGGTCTCCTCCGTGTCCTGCATCTACGGCCTGGGCACCCCGCAGGAGTACGTGGACCGGATGGTGCAGCTGAAGGTGGGCCAGCAGCTGGACCGCGATGAGCTGCTGCACCGCTTCGTGGACATGCAGTACGACCGCAACGACGTCGCCTTCGAGCGCGGCACCTTCCGCGTGCGCGGCGACACCGTCGAGATCATCCCGATGTACGAGGAGCTCGCGATCCGCATCGAGTTCTTCGGTGACGAGGTCGACGCGCTGTACACGCTGCACCCGATGACGGGTGAGGTCATCCGCGCCGAGGACCACATCCACATCTTCCCCGCCTCCCACTACGTCGCCGGCCCCGAGCGGCTCTCCCGCGCGATCGGCACCATCGAGGTCGAGCTCGCCGAACGGCTCGAGGAGCTCGAGCACCAGAACAAGCTCCTCGAGGCCCAGCGGCTGCGGATGCGCACCACGCACGACCTCGAGATGCTCCGCCAGGTCGGTTCGACCAACGGCGTGGAGAACTACTCCCGGCACCTCGACGGCCGTGACCCCGGCACCGCCCCGAACACCCTCATGGACTACTTCCCCGAGGACTTCCTGCTGGTCATCGACGAGTCCCATGTGACCGTGCCGCAGATCGGTGCGATGTTCGAAGGCGACCGCTCCCGCAAGCGCACGCTCGTCGACTTCGGGTTCCGCCTGCCCAGCGCGTTGGACAACCGGCCGCTCACCTTCTCGGAGTTCACCGAGCGCACGGGCCAGACGGTCTACCTCTCCGCGACCCCCGCGGACTATGAGCTCGGCAAGGCGAACGGCGTGGTCGAACAGATCATCCGGCCGACGGGCCTGGTCGATCCCGAGGTGATCGTGAAGCCGGTCAAGGGCCAGATCGACGATCTGCGCGAGGAGATCGAGAAGCGGGTCCAGCGCGATGAGCGCGTCCTGGTGACCACCTTGACCAAGCGCATGGCCGAGGACCTCACGGACTTCCTGCTCGAGAACGGGGTGCGGGTGCAGTACCTGCATTCGGACGTCGACACCCTGCGCCGCATCGAGCTGCTGCGCCAGCTGCGCAAGGGTGAGTTCGATGTGCTGGTGGGCATCAACCTGCTGCGTGAGGGGCTCGATCTCCCGGAGGTGTCGCTCGTCGCGATCCTCGACGCGGACAAGGAGGGCTTCCTCCGCTCGCGCACCTCGCTCATCCAGACCATCGGCCGCGCCGCCCGCAACGTCTCCGGCCAGGTGCACATGTACGCCGACCGGATCACCGACTCGATGCAGTCCGCGATCGACGAGACCAACCGTCGCCGAGAGATCCAGGTCGCCTACAACACCGAGAACGGCATCGACCCGACGCCGCTGCGCAAGCGCATCGCGGACGTCACCGACATGCTCGCCCGCGAGGACATCGACACCGACACCCTGATGGCCACCGACTACCGCTCCGGCAAGGAGCGGGTCACCCGCGACCGCGCCCGGGCCAATGCGGTCGACGCCGTCAACGGCCGCACGGTCGACCTCGGCGATGATCCCGTCGGCTCCCTGACCGGCATGATCGACGAGATGACGGTGCAGATGCACCAGGCCGCCGAGAACCTCCAGTTCGAGCAGGCCGCACGCCTGCGTGACGAGGTCCAGGAGCTCAAGAAGGAGCTGCGGGCGGTCCAGCGCTCCTAGGCTCCGCCCCCTGGAGCGGTCTCCCCGTTCGGCCCCATCGAGCTGGGTGACGTGGGACGATCGACGAGGCCGCCGGTGGAGGCGACCGGGTCGACGTCGACAGGGGAGTGCCAGTGCGGACCATCGCATGGATCTCTCGGCGCGCCCTGGCTGCTGCTCCGGTCATGGTCGTCTCCACGACGTTGGTGGCGCTCGTGCTCGCCGCGGTTCCTGCGCTGCAGGTGCTTCTCATCGCCGAGCTGATCGCTGCTCTCGGCGACGCGGAGCATCTTCGCGACGTGGCGGGACTACTCCTCGCCATGATCCTGGTGGTCGGACTGACGCCGTCGGCATCTTCGATGTGCGGGATCTTCCAGCACCGCGCTGCACAGCGACTGCAGGCCGATCTGAACTCTGCTCTCGTCCGCGAAGCCTCGAGGATCGCACCGGACGAACTGGTGAACTCCTCCGTCGCCTCACAGGTGGAACGCCACTCCCGCGCCATCGGTGAAGGCATCGCGTGGTCCTTCAAGCAGTTCATGGAAGCGCTGATGGCTCTGCTGTCCTCGATCGGAGTGATCGCAGCCGTCTTCACCTTCAGCCCTCTTGCCGGCGTGCTCACCCTCATCGCACTCATCCCGCCGCTGATCTACTCCAGGTATCTCTCGCGCGTCTGGGAATCTCAGTGGGAGCAGGTCAGCCCGCACTACGACCGGGAACGCTATCTGCGAGAGCTCATCGTCCGGCAACGCTCGGCGACCGAGCTCGCTGGTCTGGGAACCTCGGAGAGAATCGGGGAGATGGTCGCTGATCGGTGGAGGACAGTCGACTCCATCTTGGCCCGAGCCATGCGTCCACAGATCACCGGGAACGTCCTCAGCGGGCTCGTCGCTGCACTGCTCCTCGGAGGCGCAGTCATGTCCGTCGTCGTCGGCGCGCAGTTCGAGTCACCCGCCGTGGCCGGCATCTACGGGGTCATGGCAGCGATGACAGCGTCCGCCGGGGCCGGGTTGAACGCCGGGCTCGCCATAGAGACTCTTCCCCTTGCACGGGGGCTCCATCAGTTCCTCGCCGCCGAGAGACCGAGCAGGAAGCATACGGTTGCTCCTGCGGTTCGTGAGATGCGGGGGGAACATCTCTCGCATCGATACAGCGGACGAGGGGAGAACGCGATCACCGACGTGAGCATCGAGGCTCGACTCGGCGAGGTGGTCGCGCTGGTCGGGGTGAACGGTGCCGGGAAGACGACGACTGTCAACGCACTGCTAGGACTCGTGACACCACAGGAAGGTCGGGTCCTCCTGGACGGGTCGAGCTGCTCGGACCTCAGCGAGGCCGCTCGGCTCGCGAGGTTCGGGTTGCTGACCCAGGAGTTCGGACGTTTCGAGCTGACGGTGCGCGACGCAGTGCGTCTCGGGTCGCCGCGAGAGGACGTGACCGACGAGGAGGTCTGGAACGCGCTGCGATCGGCTCACGCGGAAGGCATGGTCGAGGCCATGCCCGACGGCCTGGATCAGCAGCTCGGTGAGCAGTGGGGAGGGGTGGGCATCTCCGGAGGCCAATGGCAGCGGCTGGCGCTGGCACGCATCTATCTCCGGGATGCCCCGGTCTGGGTGCTGGACGAGCCGACCTCGGCGATCGACGCGGAGGCCGAGCAGGAGATCTTCCACGAGCTGCAGCGGACGAAGCACCACAGGATCACGGTCGTCGTCTCCCACCGTGCCTGGACGCTCAAGGAGATGGACCGGATCTACGTCATCGATGAGGGCCGGGTCGCCGAGCAGGGGACCTACGAGGAGCTGCTCGCCCTCGACGGCAGGTTCGCCGCGATCTTCGCCGAACAGCGGTGACGGACCACGTGCCGAGGGATCATTCCTCGTAGGTGATCGCGTACGTCGTCCCGCCGTCCATGGTCGGGGTCGTGATCTCCAGGGTCTCGCCGACGGCGACGGTGAAGGTCCTCTGCTCCGTGGTCAGGTCGATCCCACCGGTCTCGGAGCGTTCGGACATCGGCCGGCTCGTGCGCAGCGTGAGTTCCTCGTCGTCGACCTCCTTCACCGTGAAGGTGAGCTCGCCGCCGTCGCCCTCACGCGAGAACTCGGATCCCTTCGTGACACTCTCCGTCGCGGATTCCGGCGCGGGCTGATCCGTGCTCCAGCCGGTCCAGCCGCTCGAGACCACGGTGAGCGTGACGGTCGGGGACGGGTCCACAGCCTCGAGGAGCCCGCACCCCGCGATCAGGGTCGTCACCGGCAGGAGGAACAGCACGCCGCGGCGCGTGCTCAGGGTGCTGGGGCTGCGGCGTCCGGTCGCCCGGGTGGTCGTCGTGGTGCTCGTGCTCGTGCTCATGGGTCCTCCTCCTGCTGTGGAATGCCTGTGCTCGGAGGCTATGCGGATCGTGCGCGGAAGCCGATGGGGAAGACTCCCCAGCGCCGCGTCATCTGCCGGCGCGCTCCCAGGACTCGACATCACCCGGCACCTCCACGAACAGCGGATGCAGCTCGGGCCCCGTCCGGGCGGACTCCCGCGCCCATCGCTCGGGATCCCGCGCTGACAGCTTCAGCAGCAGATGATCCCACTCCAGCGCGATCTGTCCCTCGGACACAGGGATGCGTCCGACGGTGGGCTGTTCGCCGAGCCCTGTCGGGTCGACGTCGCCAGATACGACGTCGTCAGGCACCCCATCGCCAGGTGCGCCGTCGGCCGGTCGTCGGTCGATGCGGGTGCGGTCGAAGCGATATCCCCGCTCGGTGGCCTCCGCGGCGAGTGCTTCGAGGTAGACCCCGACCGCGGCGAGCGGATCGACCTGGGCACGGAACCGCTCGAGCTGCGGGTGCGAGCGGTATCCCGTCGTCCGCCCGGCGAGCACCGCCTGCGCGAGCAACGACTCCCGCCAGCAGCCGGTCAGGCCGGGGCGATCGAGGTGACGGGGGTGCAGGGACCACAGACGCATGGACCAAGCATGCGGCATGCGTCATCTGGCTGACGAGGTGATCGGGCGTCGCGGACCAGTATTCGATGGACGTGCCTCGCGGTGACACCGCATGATCGCTGGATGGAGATCACCGTGCAGCCCCTGTCGGTCGAGGACGCCGAGGCCCTGGTCGCGGCGGAGGACGAGGAGACGGTGCGCTGGTTCTCCGGCGGCCGGAGCACCGTCGACGGCACGCGCCGTTACGTCCGGCTCCTGGAGGAGCGCGCGGCCGCCGGCAGCACCAAGCGTGCCTTCACGATCCGGGCCGACGGGCGCTGCGTCGGTTCCATCGACCACGACGCCGATCCGCAGGACGGCGTCGGCCCCGGAGACGTGAACATCGCCTATGCCCTCGCCCCGTGGATGCGAGGACACGGGATCACGGCGCACGCGGTGAACCTGCTGTGCGCGCAGCTCAGCGCACAAGGGGCGGGGGAGCGCGCCGTGATCCGCTGCGAGGCCGAGAACGTCGCCTCCGTGCGCGTCGCGGAGAAGGCGGGATTCACCATGTCGCATGAGGTGCCGAGCAGCAACGAGCAGGGCGAACCCGTGTCCATGCAGGTGTACGTCCGCGAGCTGTGAGGGCGACGATCCACTCCGGGGGCCCCCTTCGGTGGGTGAGGAGATCCAGCCGATCGTCGGGGTCGTGACGCCGTCCCCTTCGATACCGTCGATCATCACAGCGATGACGACGGCGTGGGATGACGACGGCGCGGATGGCGCAGACATCCCGACGCGGAGGACCACCTCGCAGAAGACAGCACCGCGACGGCGTCGTCCCACGGAACCGACCCCAGGAGTGACCCGAGCGATGCGCGCACCACGACAGACCCAGATCCTTCCCCTCGCCGTCGGAGGTGTGGCGGCGGCGGCACTGGGCACCATCCCGCTCCACCGGTTGCCGCGCCCCCTCCGGATCGCCTATTGCGTCATCCCCGGTGCGCTGACCGCGGTCCTGACCCACGTCGCCTACGGGGCGTCTGACCAGCCTGCGGCCAGCGCTGCTGGCACCGCCCCGTTCGCGGCGGAGGGTGCCGGCGAGGGGGAGGATGCCGCGACGGTGGGGGAGACGGCTGGGGTGAGGGAGACGGTTGGGGTGGGGGAACCGGCAGGACCCACTCGCGGGGACGAGGACGGGGACGGGGAACCCGCCTCGCAGAGCTTCCGGCTCGTGCTGTCCCTCGGCCTCGGCGTTCTCATCGCGGGAGCGAGCGCCGCCGGGATCTGGATGGACCATCGGATCGAGGATGCCCTGCGCTCCCGGGGCGTCCCGGCGCCGCGACTGCTCATGGGGTTGGGCACCGGGCTGATCACCGTCGCGATCACGGCATCGGACACCGACGAGACCGAGCACGCCACGCACGTCGGCAGCTGATCGGCCGGATCGGGCGGCCCACGGGCGTTGCAGATAGTGCGGGGTCACCCGGGGTTCCCCGGGGCGCAGAATTCCTGCGAACCGTCCGCGGAGAGGACGGGGCAGCTCTGCGAAGGACGCGGCCCGTCACTTCGCGGGGGAGCGCTCGGTGATCGTGAGGTCCAACGGGAAGTCGACCGGGCTGCCGGGGAACAGCAGGCGACCAGCGGCATCGGCCGCCTCTCGGATCGCGGTGGCTGCGGCGTCGGCCTGGTGGGCCGGGGCGTGCACGATCACCTCGTCGTGGAGGAAGAACGCGAGGTGTGCGCGGCGGGCGAACACCGGGCCCGACGCGTGCGCCGCGGCCGCGGGGGCCACCGGCTCGAAACGGGCCAGGGCCAGGCGCAGCGCCGCCAGCCACGACAGAGCCCATTCCGCTGCGGTGCCCTGCACGACGAAGTTGCGGGTGAAGCGTCCGCGATCCCGGGCAGAGCGCCTCGCGCGCTCCTGCTCACCGGCCGCCGAATCGGGGAGGTAGGCACTGGTCTGCGCCTGTGTCCACGCGGTCTCGGGTGCGGGGGAGGAGCGTCCCAGCCAGGTCGACACGGTCCCGCCGCGCTCGCCGGTCGCGGCGGCCCCGTCGACGAGGGCCATCGCGTCGGGGAAGTTCTGCCGCAGCCGCGGCACGACGCGGCCGCTGTCCCCGGTGGTGCCGCCGTACAGCGCGCCGAGGACCCCCACCTTCGCCTCCTGCCGAGAAGCGACGATCCCCGCCTCGACGATGCCGGAGTACAGGTCCTTGCCGGCGCCGGCGGTGGCCATCGCCGCGTCGGCGGCCATCGCCGCGAGCGCTCGCGGCTCCAGCTGGGCCACGTCGGCGCTGACCAGACGCCAGCCCTCGTCGGCCCGCAGCGCCGGCCGCAGCTGACGGGGGATCTGCAGGGCCCCGCCGCCGCTGCTGGCCCAGCGCCCGGTGACCACCCCGCCCGGCACGTACACCGGTCGATAACGGCCCTCGTGCACCCATTCGTCGATCCACGCCCAGCCGTTCGCGGTGAGCAGGCGCGACTGCTTCTTGTAGCGCAGCAGCGGCTCGATCGCGGGATGGTCGTAGCGCGTCAGCTCCCACTTCGAGGTGGACTCGACGTCGATCTCCGCCCGATGCAGAGCGCGCAGCAGGCGGGGCGGCGAGTCCAGCGCCAGCTGAGGGTCGCCCAGCGCGGCGCGCACCTCGGCGGCGGAGGCGACCATCTTCGAGGGCGGATGGCCGGGTGCGGGACGCGGCCCCAAGGACTCGGTGAGGATCCGGTCGTGCTCGGCGACGTCCCAGGGGATCCCGGCCGCATGCAGCTCGGCCGCGATCAGACCTCCCGCGGATTCGGCGGCGACCAGCAGTCGCAGTCGGGAAGCAGCCGTGGCGGCGTCGATCGCGGCGAGCTGCCGGGCCAGCTCCGCGAGCGCCGCGTCGATATCGTGCGGGACCCCTCCGCGCCGGGCCGACGACGCATCCAGGTCGAAGAGGGTCGCTCCGACCGTGCGGTCCTCGAGCGGGAGATCGAGGGGAGCGTCCCATGCGGTCGCATCACGGATCTCCTCGGCGTCGCGGACCAGCTGCGAGTGGCGCAGGATCACGTGGATCAGGCGCAGGTCGTGACAGCGGGCGACCGTCACTCCCGCGGCGAGGAGACGGGCGTACCAGGTGGGTGTATCGCTCCAGACCCAGCGGGGGGAGTGCTCGGCCTCGCACCGGGAGACGGCGTCGGCCAGCTGCGCGGGCTCGACCTCGCGGGAGCCCATCCGCTCTCCCTGCGCGTCGAGGTCGACGAGGGCGGTGCGCCCGCCGGTGCCCCGGCCGACGACGCACCAGACGGGGGACGGCTCCGTGCTCACCAGCCCCGCTCGCGCCACTGGGGGAGCGCGGGACGCTGCTCACCGAGCGTGGTGTCGTCGCCATGGCCGGGGTAGACCCAGGTGGAGTCCGGGAGCTCCGCGAAGATCCGCTGTTCGACGTCGTCGAGCAGCTGGGTGAAGCGCTGCGGATCATCACCCGTGTTGCCCACTCCTCCGGGGAAGAGGGAGTCCCCGGTGAAGAGGTGGTGGCTGGGGTCCCCGGCGTCGTCGACCCCGCTCCACAGCACGGCGACCGAGCCCGGGGTGTGGCCCCGCAGGGCGATGATCCGCACCGACTGCTCACCGAACTCGAGCACCTGGCCGTGGGTGAGCGGCAGGTCGATCTTCGCGACGATCTCCTTCGCGTCCTCCGCCCCCGCGGCGGTGCGGGCCCCGGTGGCGGCGGCCAGCTCCTCGAGCGCGCCCACGTGATCGTGATGGCTGTGCGTGGTGACGATGAGATCGAGCCAGTTGTGCTCCGCGCCCTCGGCGACCAGGCGTCGCAGGCGGTCGGGCTCCGCCGCGGCGTCGATCAGGAGCTGCGCCCCCGTCGACCGACAGGTCAGCAGATAGGCGTTGTTGTCCATCGGTCCCACCGACGCCTTGCGGATCTGGAGGCCCTTCAGCGTGCGTACGCCGCTCTCACCATGGGGTTCGACGTGTCCGGTGTATTCGCTCTCGTCCATGGCCCCAGTATGTCGCGTTCGTCTCCGGCGAACAGCTGTTCGAACGTCGTGTCCCGCTCGTAGGATGATCCGGTGACTGAATCCCTCGTCGTCCGCGGTGCGCGCGAGCACAACCTCAAGAACATCGACATCGATATCCCCCGGAACCGGCTGGTGGTCTTCTCCGGGCTCTCCGGCTCGGGCAAGAGCTCCCTGGCGTTCGACACGATCTTCGCCGAAGGTCAGCGTCGGTACGTGGAGTCGCTGTCCGCCTATGCCCGGCAGTTCCTGGGCCAGATGGACAAGCCCTCCGTCGACCTCATCGAAGGCCTGTCCCCGGCGGTCTCGATCGACCAGAAGTCGACCAACCGCAACCCGCGCTCCACCGTCGGCACGATCACCGAGATCTACGACTACCTGCGCCTGCTGTTCTCCCGCACCGGCGTGCAGCACTGTCCGGTGTGCGGCGAGGCCGTCAGCTCCTCTTCGGCGGAGCAGATCGTGGACACGCTGCTCGAGCAGAGCGAGGGCACCCGCTTCCAGCTGCTGGCACCCGTCGTCCAGGGCCGCAAGGGCGAGCACGCGGATCTGCTGAGCTCGCTGCGCTCCCAGGGGTATGCCCGCGCGCGGATCGACGGGACGACGCGTCGGCTCGACGAGGAGATCTCGCTCGACAAGAAGTTCAAGCACACCATCGAGGTCGTCGTGGACCGTCTGGCGGCCAAGCCCGACGCGCGTCGCCGCCTCACGGACTCCGTCGAGACCTCGCTCCGCCTCGCCGAGGGCGTGGTCCTGGTCGACTACGTGGACCTCGAGGAGGAGGACGCGGAGCGCACCCGTCGCTTCTCCGAGAAGCGGGCCTGCCCCAACCTCCACCCCCTCGCGATCGACGACATCGAGCCGCGCACCTTCTCCTTCAACGCCCCCTACGGCGCCTGCCCCGAGTGCACCGGCATCGGCATGCGCCTCGAGGTCGACCCCGAGCTCGTGATCCCCGACGAGGACCTCACCCTCGCGGAGGGCGCCATCGCCCCCTGGACGATGGGATCCTCCGATCACCACCAGGAGGTCATGGCGGCGCTCGCCGAGGAGCTCAGCTTCTCGATGGACGTGCCCTGGCGGGCCCTCCCGGAGCGCGCCACCGAGGCGCTGCTGCACGGCAAGGACCACAAGGTCCACGTGAAGTACCGCAATCGCTTCGGCCGCGAGCGCACCTACTCGACCGGCTTCGAGGGCATCATGCACTTCCTCGAGCGCCGTCACTCGGACACCGAGTCGGACTGGGCCAAGGAGCGCTACGAGCAGTTCATGCGCGAGGTTCCCTGCCCCGCCTGCAAGGGGGCGCGGCTGCGCCCCGAGGTCCTCGCGGTCACCGTGGGCGGCCGCTCCATCGCCGAGGTCTGCGCGATGTCGCTGCGCGACGCGCTCACCTTCCACGAGGGGCTCCGGCTCGGCGTGCGCGAGGCCGCGATCGCCGACGAGGTGCTGCGGGAGATCCGCTCGCGCCTGGGCTTCCTGCTCGACGTGGGCCTGGACTACCTCAGCCTCGAGCGCGCCGCCGCGACCCTCTCCGGCGGCGAGGCCCAGCGCATCCGCCTGGCCACCCAGATCGGCTCGGGACTCGTCGGTGTGCTGTACGTGCTCGACGAGCCTTCGATCGGTCTGCACCAGCGTGACAACGCCCGCCTCATCATCACCCTGAACCGGCTCCGCGACCTGGGCAACACCCTCATCGTCGTCGAGCACGACGAGGACACGCTCAACGCCGCCGACTGGGTCGTGGACATCGGTCCTCTGGCCGGTGAGCACGGCGGCAGGGTGGTCCACTCCGGCAGCGTCGAGGACCTCAAGAAGAACCCCGAGAGCCTGACCGGTCGTTACCTCTCCGGCGACCTCGAGATCCCGCTCCCGCTCACGCGGCGGCCGGTCGACAAGGACCGCATGATCAAGGTCATCGGCCCGCGCGCCAACAACCTCAAGGGACAGGACGTCAGCTTCCCGCTGGGCGTGCTGACCGCCATCACCGGAGTCTCCGGCTCCGGCAAGTCGTCCCTGGTCAACGACATCCTCTACTCGGTGCTCGCCAAGGAGCTCAACCGGGCCCGGATCGTCCCCGGCCGGCACAAGCGCGTCACCGGCCTCGAGCATCTCGACAAGGTGGTCCACGTCGACCAGTCGCCGATCGGGCGCACACCGCGCTCGAACCCCGCGACCTACACGGGCGTGTGGGACCGCGTGCGCACCCTGTTCGCCCAGACCAATGAGGCGAAGGTGCGCGGTTACACCGCCGGGCGCTTCTCCTTCAACGTCAAGGGCGGCCGCTGCGAGGCCTGCTCGGGCGACGGCACCTTGAAGATCGAGATGAACTTCCTGCCCGACGTCTACGTCCAGTGCGAGGTCTGCCACGGTCAGCGCTACAACCGCGAGACGCTCGAGGTCAAGTTCAAGGACAAGAACGTCGCCGAGGTGCTGAACCTGTCGATCTCCGAGGCGCTCGAGTTCTTCGACGCGGTCCCCCCGATCCGTCGTCAGATGCAGACCCTCGTGGACGTGGGCCTGGGCTACGTGAAGCTCGGGCAGTCCGCGACGACGCTCTCGGGCGGCGAGGCGCAGCGGGTGAAGCTCTCCTCCGAGCTGCACAAGCGCTCCAACGGTCGCAGCATCTACGTGCTGGACGAGCCCACCACCGGCCTCCACTTCGAGGACGTGCGCAAGCTGCTCGAGGTGCTCGGCGGCCTGGTCGACAAGGGCAACACCGTGCTCGTCATCGAGCACAACCTCGACGTCATCAAGACGGCGGACCATGTCATCGATCTCGGCCCCGAGGGAGGCGCCGGCGGCGGCGAGATCGTCGCCAAGGGCACCCCGGAGCAGGTCGCCGCCGTGGCCGGGTCCTACACGGGGCAGTTCCTCGCCCCGCTGCTCGAGGTCGGGCGCGCGGGCCGGGGCGTGTGAGCGCGAGCCATGGCTGATCCGTCGACCTACCGTCCCGAGCGGGGCACCATCCCCGTCCGCCCGGGGGTGTACCGCTTCCGGGACGAGCACGGGCGCGTCATCTACGTCGGCAAGGCGAAGAACCTCCGCCAGCGGCTCTCGAACTATTTCCAGGACCTCTCGGTGCTCCACGAGCGCACCCGGCGCATGGTCACCACCGCGGCGAGCGTGGAATGGACCGTCGTGGGCACCGAGGTCGAGGCGCTCACCCTCGAGTACACCTGGATCAAGGAGTTCGACCCGCGGTTCAACGTCAAGTTCCGCGACGACAAGTCCTATCCCTACCTGGCTCTCACGATGGGGGAGAAGGTGCCGCGGGTGCACATCACCCGTCGGCCGCGCGCCAAGGGCGATCGCACCTTCGGGCCCTACCCGCAGGTCGGCGCCATCCGCGAGACGCTCGACCTGATGCTGCGGGTGTTCCCGATCCGCTCCTGCACCGCCGGCGTGTACCGGCGGGCGGAGCGGTCCGGCCGGCCGTGCCTGCTGGGGTTCATCGGAAAGTGCTCCGCGCCGTGCGTCGGCGACATCACGCAGGAGGAGCATCGCCGCCTCGCGGAGCAGTTCGCGGACTTCATGGCCGGCAACACTGCGACCTACACCCGGCGCATCGAGAAGCAGATGCGCGACGCGGCCGCCGCCATGGACTACGAGACCGCCGCCGGGCTGCGCGATGACCTCGCGGCGCTGGACAAGGTCATGGAGAAGAACTCGGTGGTGCTCTCCGACGCCACCGACGCGGACCTCATCGGCCTCGCGCAGGATGAGCTCGAGGCGTCCGTGCAGGTCTTCCACGTGCGTGGGGGCCGGATCCGCGGCCAGCGCGGCTGGACCGCGGAGATCCTCGACGAGTCCAGCGCCCCGGACCTCATCGAGCGCGCCCTGACCACGCTGTACACCGAGGGCACCGCGCCGCGGGAGGTGCTGGTCCCGATCCAGCCCACCAACGTCGACCAGGTGCTCGCACTGATCGGGAAGCAGGTGGACCTGCGCATCCCGCAGCGGGGGGAGAAGAAGGACCTCCTGGCCACCGTCACCGACAACGCCGTCGACGCCCTGCGGCTCCACCGCCTCAAGCGCACCGGCGACATCACCGCCCGCACCAAGGCTCTCGAGGATCTGGGGGAGGCGCTCGATCTCGCGGAGCCGCCGCTGCGCATCGAGTGCTACGACATCTCCCACTCCCACGGGACCAACGTCGTCGGCTCGCAGGTCGTCTTCGAGGACGGTCTGCCCAAGAAGAGCGAGTACCGCCGGTACTCGGTCAGCGGCGAGGCGGCGCGCGATGACACCGCGTCGATGTACGACGTCATCTCGAGGCGTCTGAAGCACCACCTGGATCCGCCGGAGAAGTCCGAGGAGGAGTCGCGCCGCTTCGCGTATCCGCCCTCCCTGATCCTCGTCGACGGCGGGGCGCCGCAGGTGGCGGCCGCTCAGCGCGCCTTCGACGATCTCGGGGTCACCGATATCGCCCTGGCCGGCATCGCGAAGCGCCTGGAGGAGATCTGGCTCCCCGGTGACGAGTACCCGGTGATCCTGCCGCGCACCAGCGAGGCGCTCTTCCTCGTGCAGCGGCTGCGGGACGAGG
The DNA here is from genome assembly GCF_052378285.1 of Brachybacterium sp. AOP3-A1-3. Classification (NCBI taxonomy): domain Bacteria; kingdom Bacillati; phylum Actinomycetota; class Actinomycetes; order Micrococcales; family Dermabacteraceae; genus Brachybacterium; species Brachybacterium sp. AOP3-A1-3. The sequence continues at coordinate 195,220 of NZ_JBQSXM010000005.1, forward strand.
CGCATCGCTTCGCGATCACGTACCACCGCTCCAAGCGCGGCCGGGCGATGCAGTCCAGCGCGCTGGACGGCATCCCGGGGCTCGGCCCGGCGCGTCGGCGCGCCCTGCTCGATCGTTTCGTGACGGTCTCCGCGATCCGCGAGGCGAGCGAGGAGGAGCTGCAGGAGGTCGACGGGGTCGGGCCCGCGTTGGCCGCGCAGATCATGGTCGCGCTACGATCCGAGCAGGCGACCGACACGGACGCCGTGACGGATACTCCACCGGGCGATGAATCGCTCGACGTCGCGGTCGACATGGCCACGGGCGAGATCCTCGACCGCTGACCCGCCCGTCCGCGTCGCCGCGACCCTGGAAGGAGCGTCTCGTGCACGACGAGTCCCCGCTGACCCCTCGCTCCGACACGACGGGCGACGTCGTGATCATCACCGGTCTCGCAGGTGCCGGCCGTGAGACGGCCGCCCATGCCCTCGAGGACATGGGCTGGTACGTGGTGTACAACATCGCGCCCCAGCTGATCGGGACCCTCTACGAGCTCCGTGCGTCGGCCGTGGGACGGGAGAACCGCTTCGCGGTCGTGGTCGATCCCCGCTCCGGACCCTTCTTCTCCGAGCTCGCCGATGTGGTCGCCGAGCTGCGGCGCGCGGACCTCCGGCTGCGCCTGCTGTTCCTCACCGCCGACGAGTCCACGCTCGTGCGGCGCTTCGACTCCGTGCGCCGTCCCCATCCGCTGCAGGGTGAGGAGGGCGTGCTCGAGGGGATCCGTCGCGAGCGCGAGATGCTCGCTCCCTACCGGGCGATGGCCGACCTGGTCGTCGACACCTCCCCGCTGAACGTGCACCAGCTGACGATGAAGATGCGCGCCGTCTTCGGGACCAGCGAGGAGCAGCAGCTGACCGTGACGATGCTGTCCTTCGGGTTCAAGTACGGGATCCCGCTCGAGGCCGATCACGTCAGCGATGTGCGCTTCATCCCCAATCCGTACTGGGTGCCCGAGCTGAAGCCCAAGCGCGGCACGGATCAGGAGGTCGCCGATTTTGTGCTCGGCGATGCCAACGCCGCCGAGTTCGTGGACAAGTACCTCGAGATGATCACGCCGGTGCTGCGCGGCTACAGCGCGGAGAACAAGCACTTCACGACCCTGGCCATCGGGTGCACCGGGGGCAAGCATCGCTCCGTGGCGGTCGCCGAGCGGATCGGCGACCGACTCCGCGGCTCCGGCCATGCGGTACGGATCCGTCACCGTGATCTGGGGCGCGAATGAGCACCATCGCCTCCCGCTCCGGCGGGCATCGCCTGCGCACCGCCGATCGGTCCGGCAGCGCCCGTCGCGGCCGGCGCGGCGACCCGCAGCGGCCCCTGCGCGTGGTCGCCCTGGGCGGCGGCCACGGGCTCGCCGCGAACCTGCGTGCCCTGCGTCTGCTGGCCGACGACATCACCGCCGTGGTCACCGTGGCGGACAACGGCGGCTCCTCCGGCCGGATCCGCACCGAGATGCCGGTGCTGCCGCCCGGCGACCTGAGGATGGCGCTGGCCGCGCTGTGCGAGGACTCCGACTGGGGATCCATCTGGGGCGACGTGATCCAGCACCGCTTCGCGACCGACGGCGAGCTCGACGGCCACGCGCTGGGCAACCTCATGATCGTCTCCCTGTGGCAGATCCTCGGCGACCCGATCGAGGGCCTGGACCAGATGGCCGAGCTGCTCGGGGCACGCGGCCGGGTGCTCCCGATGGCGCTCGAGCCCCTCGACATCGAGGCCGACGTGCGCGGCACCGACGGTCAGCTGCGCACCGTCGCCGGACAGTGGCAGGTCGCGACCGCCGAGGGACGGGTCGAGCAGGTGAGGCTGGACCCGCCGCGGCCGCGTGTGCCCGAGGCCGTGCTCGAGGCGATCGGACGTGCCGACTGGATCATCGTGGGGCCGGGCTCCTGGTACACCTCGGTGCTCCCGCACCTGATGATCCCGGAGATCGCCGAGGCGATCCGCACCAGCCCCGCCCGCCGCTGCATCACCACCAACCTGTCCGTCGGCTCCCAGGAGGCCGAGGGGATGACGAGCCTGGACATGCTGGAGGTCCTGCTCGAGCAGGCCGGGGACTGCCGGTTCGATGCTCTCCTGGCGGACCCCACCACCCTCGACGATGCGCTCGAGCTCTCCGAGGCCGCCGAAGCGCGGGGGATCCACACCCTGCTGCGCCAGGTGAGCGTCGGGGACGGCCAGCCCCACCACGACCCCGTGCGCCTGGCCGCCGCCTATCGTGATCTCTTCGACGACGCCTACGGTGATGTCGAGCCGAATCCGAGCACCCGGGGCGACGCGGCCAGCGCCACCCCGTACAGTGCGACGATGGCGGACGCACCATCGAACGAGGAGGACCTGCATGGCACTGACGGGTGATGCCAAGGAGGAGCTGAGCCACCTCGAGGTGACCCGGCCCTCCGCCCGCAAGGCGGAGGCCGCGGCGATGCTCCGCTTCGCCGGAGGTCTGCACCTGGTCGCCGGTCGGGTCGTGGTCGAGGCGGAGCTGGATTCCGCGGCCGTCGCCCGCCGCCTGCACGCGATCATCGGCGACATGTACGGCCATCGCGCCGATCTCGCGGTGCTCGCCCCGTCGGGAATCCGTCGCACCACGCGCTACATCGTGCGGGTGGACCGGGAGGGCGGGATGCTCGCGCGGCAGACCGGGTTGCTCGACGCCCGGGGCCGGCCCGTGCGCGGCATGCCCCCGTTCGTGGTCGGCGGCGCCGCGGTCGACGCGGAGGCCGCCTGGCGCGGAGCCTTCCTCGCCCGGGGAACGCTCACCGAGCCCGGCAGGTCCTCTGCCCTCGAGCTGTCCTGCCCCGGACCGGAGGTCGCTCTGGCCATGGTCGGCGCAGCCCGCCGCCTCGGAGTCGCCTCCAAGGCCCGTGAGGCACGGGGCGCGGACCGGGTGGTGCTGCGCGACGGCGACGCGATCTCGACGCTCCTGACCCGTATGGGGGCCCAGCAGACCGTGGTGACGTGGGAGGACCGCCGCACCAAGCGCGAGGTGAAGGCGACCGCGCACCGGCTGGCGAACTTCGACGACGCGAACCTCCGACGCAGCGCGCGAGCCGCCGTGGCCGCCGGGCAGCGCGTCCAGCGCGCGCTGGAGATCCTCGGCGACGACGTGCCCGAGCACCTGCAGGCCGCCGGCCAGCTGCGCCTCGAGCATCGCCAGGCCAGCCTCGAGGAGCTCGGACGCCTCGCGGACCCGCAGCTCACGAAGGATGCGGTCGCCGGACGGATCCGTCGGCTGCTCGCCATGGCGGACAAGAAGGCTGACGATCTGGGAATGCCGGGCACCGAGGACGGGGTCAACGAGGAGCAGCTTCCGCCCTCTCCTGATCCGGTCTCCTGATCCCGGGGGATGAACGTCCTGCAGAAGCACTCTGTGACATTGATAGTATCGACGCGGTCGTCGGTCACAGCCGGCGCCGTCCGAGCGTACGAGGGCGTGCGCGCCACTGTCCATATTTCGCAGATCCCCTGCGAATCTAGGAGGAACCGTGACCATTAAGGTCGGAATCAACGGATTCGGTCGTATCGGCCGCAATTTCCTGCGCGCCGCGCTCGAGCAGAAGGCTGACATCCAGATCGTCGGGGTCAACGACCTCACGAGCAATGCCACGCTCGCGAATCTCATCAAGTACGACTCGATCGGTGGCGTGCTCCCGTACGACGTCTCCTTCGACGACGACACCATCACCGTCGGCGAGACCACGATCAAGGCGTTCGCCGAGCGCGATCCCAAGAACATCCCGTGGGGCGAGATCGGCGCGGACGTCGTCATCGAGTCCACCGGCATCTTCACCGACGCCGAGAAGGCCAAGGCCCACCTCGAGGCCGGCGCCAAGAAGGTCATCATCTCCGCTCCGGCGAAGAACGAGGACGCGACCTTCGTGATCGGTGTCAACGAGGGCGACTACGACCCGGAGAAGCACCACATCGTCTCCAACGCGTCCTGCACCACCAACAGCCTCGCTCCCGTGGCCAAGGTGCTGAACGACGAGTTCGGGATCGTCAAGGGCCTCATGACGACCATCCACGCCTACACCTCCGACCAGGTGCTGCAGGATGGCCCCCACAGCGACCCGCGTCGTGCACGCGCCGCCGCCCTGAACATCATCCCGACCACCACGGGCGCGGCCAAGGCCGTCGCACTGGTGCTCCCGGAGCTCAAGGGCAGGCTCGACGGCTACTCGCTGCGCGTGCCGGTCCCGACCGGCTCGATCACCGACCTGACCTTCGAGGCGTCCCGCGAGGTCACCGCCGAAGAGGTCAACGCCGCGGTGAAGAAGGCAGCAGAGGGCCCCCTCAAGGGCATCCTGCGCTACACCGAGGATCCCATCGTGTCCAAGGACATCGAGGGCGACCCGCACAGCTCGATCTTCGACGCGCAGCTGACCAAGGTCAACGGCAACCTGGTGAAGATCTTCTCCTGGTACGACAACGAGTGGGGCTTCTCGAACCGCCTCGTCGAGCTCTCGCAGCTCGTGGGCAAGTCTCTCTGACTTCCCTCTGATCCTCGAGTCGTCCCCGGACGACCAGGACATCTCCGGAGCCCGCCGGTCGCCACCCCGAGGGGTCGGCCTCCGGCGGGCTCCGCTCGTCCCACGGCCATCGCGGCGCCCCGGCGCCGCACGGCCTCGAACCGAAGGAGCACCTATCGTGCTGAAGACCATCGATTCGCTCGGAGAGCTGCGCGGCAAGCGCGTGCTCGTCCGAGCCGATCTCAACGTCCCGCTGGACGGCACCACGATCACCGACGACGGCCGGATCCGCGCCGCTCTGCCCACCCTCACCCGCCTCGTCGAGGCCGGTGCCCGGGTCGTGGTCATCTCCCACCTCGGTCGCCCGAAGGGTGCCCCCGAGGACAAGTACTCCCTCAAGCCCGTCGTGGGTCGCCTCGGCGAGCTGCTGGGCCAGGAGGTCGCCTTCGCGACGGACACCATCGGCGATTCTGCCCTTGGGGTCGTCGCCGCGCTTCAGGACGGCCAGGTCGCCGTGCTCGAGAACCTCCGCTTCAACCCGGGGGAGACGGCGAAGCAGGAGGGTGAGCGCCTCGTGTTCGCCCAGGCCCTCGCCGCCCTCGGCGACGCTTTCGTCTCCGACGGCTTCGGCGTCGTGCACCGCAAGCAGGCGTCCGTCTACGAGCTCGCCTCGCTGCTGCCCTCGGCGGCCGGCGAGCTGGTGCTGCGCGAGGTCGAGTCGCTGCGCAAGGTCACCGACTCGCCCGAGCGTCCGTTCGTCGTGATCCTCGGCGGCGCGAAGATCGCCGACAAGCTCGGGGTCATCGACTCGCTGCTGGGCAAGGCGGACCGCATCCTCATCGGCGGCGGCATGGCCTACACCTTCCAGAAGGCGCTCGGTTACGAGGTCGGTCTGTCGCTCCTTGACGAGAGCAAGCTCGATGTGGTCCGTGAGTACATGGACCGGGCCGAGAAGAACGGCGTCGAGCTGGTGCTGCCGGTCGACACCGTCGTCGCGCCCGAGTTCTCCGCCGACGCCCCGGCCACCGTGGTCAAGGCCAGCGAGATCCCGGCCGACCAGGAGGGCATGGACATCGGCCCGGAGACCGCGAAGCTGTTCGCCGAGAAGGTCTCCGACGCCGCGACCGTGTTCTGGAACGGGCCCATGGGCGTGTTCGAGTTCGAGGCCTTCGCCGAGGGCACCAAGTCCGTCGCCGACGTCCTCGGCACGGCGGACGGCTACACCGTGGTCGGCGGTGGCGATTCCGCCGCAGCCGTCCGCATCCTCGGATTCGACGAATCCGCGTACTCGCACATCTCCACCGGCGGTGGAGCGAGCCTCGAACTCATCGAGGGCAAGGACCTGCCGGGCATTTCGATCCTCGAGGAGGGCACCAAGTGAGCACCCGTACCCCGCTGATGGCGGGCAACTGGAAGATGAACCTCGACTGGAAGCAGGGCCTGGCCCTCGTCGAGGAGCTGGGCGATCAGCTCAAGGGCTTCAACACCGACGCGGTCGAGACCGTCGTGCTTCCCCCGTTCGTCGACCTGCGCACCGTCCAGGTCGCCGTCGACGCCGGCAAGCTGCCGATCGCCTATGGCGCGCAGGACATCTCCGCCTTCGAGTCCGGTGCCTACACCGGTGAGGTCTCCGGCTCCATGCTGGCGGCGCTCGGCGCGACCTATGTCGCGGTGGGCCACTCGGAGCGTCGCCAGTACCACGGCGAGGACGAGCAGGTCACGAACGCCAAGGTGAAGGCCGCCCTCGCGGCGGGCCTCACCCCGATCCTGTGCGTCGGCGAGCCGCTCGAGGAGCGCAAGGCCGGCAACCACGTCGCGTACACCCTGGCCCAGCTGACGGGCGGCCTGGAGGGCCTGGACGCCGAGCAGGCCAAGCAGGTCGTCATCGCCTATGAGCCCGTCTGGGCCATCGGCACCGGCGAGGTCGCCAGCGCGGACGATGCGCAGGAGGTCTGCCAGGCCATCCGCGAGGCGCTGCGCGAGCTCCACGGCGATGTCGTCGCCGATGCCGTGCGCGTCCTGTACGGCGGCAGCGTGAAGTCCTCGAACGTCGTCGAGCTGATGGGCAAGGCCGACGTCGACGGCGCCCTCGTCGGCGGTGCCTCGCTCAAGGCCGAGGAGTTCGCGAAGATCGTGGGCTTCCAGGGCTGACAGCCCTGAGCGCGGCTCCGCCCCGGCGAGAGCCGCGCCACGCGGGCCGGACCTCCTCGGGGTCCGGCCCGTGCCGTATGCTGGATCGGTCCGTCCGACCTCGTGGAAGGTGCTCGCCCTCGTGGATCTGCCCCTCCTGAAGCTCATCCTTCAGATCTCGCTGGCTGTTCTCAGCCTGCTCGCCATCATGTTCGTGCTCCTGCACAAGGGGCGCGGCGGCGGCCTGTCCGACATGTTCGGGGGCGGCGTCTCCTCCTCCGCCAGCGCCTCCGGCGTGGCCGAGCGGAACCTCAACCGGCTGACCGTGACGGTCGCCGTGCTGTGGGGCGCGGCCTGCGTCGGCCTCGGCGTGGTCGAACGCTTCCTCTGAGCGCTCGCTCCTCACACTCCCGCGAAGGGCCGGTCACCGTGAGGTGACCGGCCCTTCGTGCTGTCCCGAGCGTTCGCTGTCCGCGGCGCGGCGCGGCGCGGCGCGTGATCGGGGTCGGGAGCTGGGGGTCTGCTCCGCTCAGACGCGGGCTGTGACCGTCAGGGTGGTGCGGGCGCGATGGGTGAGCTCGGTGGGCAGCTGCCCGCCGGTGAGGTCCGCGCCGGTGGGCACTGCCGTGTAGTAGAGGGAGTAGACGCCGGGGGCCAGCGCGGCGATCGCCTCGGCGTCGTCTGCGTCATCGACCCTCAGCGTGACCTCATTGCGCCCGCCCGGTGCCCCGGAGTTCACGAACTGCGGGGAGTCGTTGACCGAGAGCTGCACGACATGGGCCGACGAGTCGACGGTGACATCGGCGACGAGATCCGTCGCCTCACCCTCGGTCGAGGTCAGGCTCGTGATCCCGCTCAGCGTCGGCATCGCCGCGCGATAGGCCTCGTCCTGGGCCTTCTGGGCGGGGGTCTGCGAGAAGCGCACGTGATCCACGATCATCGACGCGCCGTCCGCGGCGAGATGATCCCCGGCGTCACCGGCCCAGTTGCCTCCGGTGGCGAGGTTCAGCTGCAGATAGGCGGGGCGATCGAGCCCGGCCTTCGCAGCATCCAGGCGGGCCTGGTCGGCCGGGTCCTCGGCGGTGAAGGACATCGTATGGAAGACGACGTCGTCGAGCAGCCATTCGATCTTGGCCGGCGTACGGTTCACGGCGTAGACGTGGAAGACATCCGCCAGATCGGCGGCGGCGGTGGTGGTTCCGCCGAGGCCGGTGGGGGAGTAGCTCCCGTCGCCGTCGGCATCTCCCTGGGAGTACCAGAAGTGCGGTGTGCCGTGCACGACGCGGTTGCTGGTGCCCTCCTTCGCGACCTCGCCCTCGGCGGCGCGCTCGGCGGTGGGAGCGCCGATCATCTCGACGATGTCGATCTCGCCGGTGGCAGGCCAGCCATAGCCCTGGGATGCCGCGATGCGTCCGTCCAGGGGGAAGTCATGGCCGAGGGTCCAGATGGCGGGGAAGGCGCCCTTGCCCCGCGGCAGCTTCGCCCGGACCTCGATCTTCCTGTACAGGAAATCTCGCGCGGCGTGCGTGCGGGCGCTGCCGGAGTTGTACGTGACCACGCGCGCCGCGTCGCCCCACCGCTCGGTGTTGCGGTACTGGTCGGCCTCGGGGCGGTCGGTGACCTGGATGACCAGCTTCCCGTCCTGGACCCGGATGTTCTCCGACGCCGAGGAGTAGTGCTGCTGCTCGTTGCCGCGGATGTTGCCGAGCTCGAGCTCCCAGCTGCGCGGATCCAGCCTCGACCCGGCGAAACCGTCCTCCCGGACCAGGGAGAAGTCGGAACCTCCCGTGTCATCGGTGGGGCCTGAGGAGGCTCGTGCCGCGGCGGGAAGCATCGGCGGTGCGGCGAGACCGGTGGCCGCGGCCGCGGCGGTGGCGAGGCCGAGAACGGTGCGGCGGCTCGGAGCATGGGTCTGTGCCTGTGCCTGTGAACGAGCGTGGGCCGGTGCGGGTGACGTCATCGTCGAAGTCCTGGGTGGGGGTACGGGGACCCGTGAGGGGTCCGCCCGAGGTACGGAGGTGACGATCAGGTGTCAATGTTCATGACACTTGCGGGAAGCGCCGGGTACGGAACGTGTCGAGGCTGCGGGAGATCACCGTCGCGCGGACGGAGGCGTCCTGCCGCAGGCAGAGCAGCCCGGCGTCGAGCACCGTGGCGGAGCGGCGGGAGCCCGTCGCGTTCTCGACCCGCAGGTCGTCCACCGCGAGGGGGAGGGCTCGGTCCGTCAGCGCCCGACGCACCGCGTCGAGGAACGGCTCGCCCGCCGGAGAGAGCATCCCGCCGATCACCAGTGTCGTCGGCTCCAGCAGATTGCACACCGCTACCAGGGCCTCGCCGATCCGTCGGCCGTACGTCCCCAGCAGCTCCACGGATCCGGCATGACCCTCCTGCACGGCGCTGATCAGGTCCGGGACGTCGGTCCCCGCCCCGAGCACCGCCTCGATGTCGGCGATCAGGGCGCTGCGGCCCACGTACTGCATGAGGCAGCCACGACCTGCGCAGGAACAGGGACGGCCCTCCAGATCGATGCTGGTGTGCCCGAGCTCGCCGGCTCCTCTGCGCGAGCCCCCGAGGATCCTGCCGTCCACCACGAGGCCCATGGCGACGCCGTAGCTGAGCTGCACGTAGACGAGGTCGCTGACCTCGGGCCGCTCCAGCTGCTCCGCCAGGGCGAGCAGGCGCACGGTGTTCTCCAGACGCACCGGGCAGCCGAGATCCTCCTCGAGCAGCACCTTGGGGTTGGTCCCGGACCAGGAGGCCGACGCGATCCCGCCCAGCACCTCACCGGTGCGCCGATCGGCCTGGGTGTTGACGGCGAGCTGGGTGTGCACGAGTTCTCCTCCGTCGCCGGACTCCTCGATCAGCTCGCGCACCACGGTGGCCGCGCGGCGCAGCCTCTCCTCGCCGCGGGCCTGGGGGTCGGCCGGGAGGACGCGTGAGGCGAGCAGTCGCCCGTCTAGGGTGCCGATCCCGATGATGGTCTCGGTGAAGTCGACGATGACGGTCCCGATCAGTCCGAACTGCGGGCTCAGGCACACACGGTCCTTGAGGACGGCGCCCTCGGCGCTCCGTCGGAGCGTCACGACCAGTCCGCTGTCCAGGAGGAGATCGACCGCGTTCGTCACGGCGGTGCGGGAGACGGAGAGCTTGCGTGCGAGATCCGCCCGGTGCGCCGGCCCGTCCTGGATCAGGGAGGCGGTGATCCGGGAGGGAGTGGTGGCCAGCATGGTCCGATCCTCCCAGATCGTGGCTGGGATCGGGACCCTTCCCCCGCCGCGACGACGGACCGGCCGCCGCAGATCGAGGATCTGCGGCGGCCGGTCCGGGCTGTCAGCGGGTCAGGCGTCCAGCGAGTCGTGCGACCAGCAGGTCAGCCGTCCAGCCGGGAGGCCGCCGCGGTGTCGAGGAACCAGGTCGTCGACTCCAGGCCGCGCACGGCGGAGGCCGGCACGGGCCACGGGTTGATCTCCCCGTGGGCCGCCGCCACGGCCTCGGCCTTCTCCTCGCCGGCGACCAGCAGGGCCACGTGGCGGGCGGAGTTCAGGACCGGCCAGGTGAGCGAGATCCGCTCCGGCGGCGGCTTCGGCGAGTTCGTCACCGCGATGGCGCTCGCGCTGACCGCCCGCTGATCCGGATGCTCCGGGAACAGGGAGGCGATGTGCCCGTCAGGTCCGACGCCCAGCAGGAGCACGTCGAAGAACGCCCGTCCACGGGTGCGGAAGGGCTCGTCGCCTCCCGAGAGGTCGAGCTGCTGTCCGTACCAGGCCGCAGCATCGTCCAAGGACATGCCGTCGGCGGGCGAGGGCATGACGTGGATGTTGCGCGCGGGCAGTCCGGCCTCCTGGAGGGGCTCCAGCAGGCAGGCGCGCACGCCGACCTCGTTGCGATCGCTCGAGTCGGGGTCGACGAAGCGCTCGTCCCCCCACCAGATGTGCAGGCGGGAGACATCGACGCCGGCGGCGGAGAGCGCGGACGGCAGAGCCTTCGCGGTCGCCGTGCCGACGGTGCCGCCGGTGACCACGAGGTGCGCGGAGGAGCGCTCCTCGAGGGCCGTGGCGAGCTGAGCCGCGGTGGCCTCGGCGGCATCCGCCGCGACGGCCTCCGCGTCGGCGCTGACCGAATCGGTCGGGTCCGGCTTCCCGCTCGCGTAGGTGCTCATGTCGTCGATCCCGCTGAAGGCGGTGGCGAGGACCTCGCCGTAGACCTCATCGGGATCCAGCCGACGCAGCTCCTCGGCGAGCAGCTCGTTCAGGGTGCGTCGCGGCATCGTCACGTGCTGACCGGAATCATCGGTCGGCAGCGTCAGCACGATGGCCTCGTCGCTCACGCGCGTGAGGTCGATCGTGCCGTCCTCGCGGGTCAGTCGCACACCGTGCACTCCGGCGTAGTCGGGGGCATCCTCCGACGGGTCGACGATCTGTGCGTCGACGCCGAGGCTGTGCGAGAGCCAGGCCGCCATGAGCACGACGGACGGGTTCGTCTCGGAGCCGGCGACCTCGACCTTCGAGGGCACCGAGACCGGCGGCACCTCGTAGGCGCTCGCGACCAGCCCGCGCCAGCGGGTCAGGCGCGACCAGGCCAGGTCCGAGTCGCCGTGGGCGTACCCGCGGCGCAGGCGCTTCAGGGTCGCGATGGGGCCGGAGCAGGCCGCGGAATCCGTGATGCGCCGCTGCGACATGGACCCCAGCACGTCATGGACCGGTGAGGACGGAGCGGACTCCGGCCACCAGGTGACGATCGGGGCGTCGGGCAGCAGGAGCGCCATGACCAGCGTGTCCAGGGACGACATGATGTTTCCGCGGGCCCGCAGGATGATGATCTCGCCGGCTCCGGCGTCGCGACCCACGCGGATCTCGGCATCCAGCCCGGAGGTCTCGGCGTCCGGATCGGCATGGACCACGAGGACCCGTGCAGGGTGCTCATGGCTCGCGCTGATCGCGGCGCCCAGGGGCTCCTCGATGTCGCCGGTGGCGATGATGATGAGGGTCAGGACACGGCCGATGGTGTTCGCACCGAAGGTCTCCCGCATCTCGAACATCGTCTTGTCGATGGCCGATGCGGTGGTGTCGGTCAGGGTGGTGATCACGGTCGCCTCCAGGTACGTCCGTCACGGGCGAGCATCTCGTGCGCGGTGTCGGGGCCCCAGGTGCCGGGGCGGTACGGGGCGGGCTTCATGTGCTCGGCCCAGTAGTCGGTGATGGGGTCGAGGATCTTCCAGGAGAGCTCGACCTCCTTCTGGCGGGGGAACAGCGGCGGGTCGCCGAGCAGCATGTCCAGGATCAGGCGCTCGTAGGCCTCCGGCGACTCCTCGGTGAAGTTCATGCCATAGGCGAAGTCCATGGTCACGTCCCGCACCTCCATCTGCGTGCCGGGCACCTTGGAGCCGAAGCGGATGGTCACGCCCTCGTCGGGCTGGACACGGATGACGATCGCGTTCTGGCCGAGATCCGCGGTGTCGGTGGAGCGGAAGGGCAGGAACGGTGCGCGCTTGAACACCAGGGCGATCTCGGTGACCCGTCGACCCAGGCGCTTGCCGGCGCGGAGGTAGAACGGGACGCCCGCCCAGCGGCGCGTCGCGATGTCCAGGCGCATGGCCGCGAACGTCTCGGTGGTGGAATCGGCGGGGATGCCGTCCTCCTCCATGTAGGGACGCACCTCCTCGCCGCCCTGCCAGCCGCCCACGTACTGACCGCGGGCGGTGTGCTCCCCGAGGTCCTCGGGCAGCTCGATCGCGGAGAGCACCTTCTCCTTCTCCGCCCGGAGGTCCGAGGCGCGGAAGGAGACCGGCTCCTCCATCGCTGTCAGGGCGAGCAGCTGCAGCAGGTGGTTCTGGATGACGTCGCGGGCCGTGCCGATGCCGTCGTAATAGCCTGCGCGCGAGCCGATGCCGATGTCCTCGGCCATGGTGATCTGCACGTGATCGACATAGCCGGCGTTCCACACCGGCTCGTAGAGCTGGTTGGCGAAGCGCAGCGCGAGGATGTTCTGCACCGTCTCCTTGCCGAGGTAGTGGTCGATCCGGAAGACGTCCTCGGGGCGGAAGACCTTCTCGACGACGTCGTTGAGCTCGCGGGCGGAGGCGAGGTCGTGACCGAAGGGCTTCTCGATGACGACTCGGCGCCAGGAGCCGTCCCGCGGGGTGTTGAGGCCGGACTCGGCGAGCTGGCCGCACACCTTGGGGAAAGCATCCGGCGGGATCGACAGGTAGAAGGCGTGGTTGCCGCCCGTGCCGCGGGTGCGGTCGAGCTCGCCGACGACCTCGGTGAGCTTCTCGAAGGCGGCGGACTCGTCGAAGGTGCCGGTGACGAAGCGGAGCCCGCCGCGCAGCTGCTCGAACACGCTCTCCGAGAAGCCGGTCCGGGAGTGCTCGGAGACGGACTTCCGCACGTAGTCGGCGAAGTCGTCGTCGGACCAGTCACGACGACCGAAGCCGACGAGACCGAAGCTGGGGGGAAGCAGACCGCGATGCGTCAGGTCGTAGATCGCCGGGAGGAGCTTCTTCCGGGCGAGATCGCCGGTGACACCGAACATCACCATGGAGCTGGGCCCGGCGATGAGGGGGAGTCGGCGATCGCGGGGATCGCGCAGAGGGTTGAGGCGATCCTCGGCGTCGGTCCCGGCAGAGGGAGTGGATGTATCGGTCACGATGGTCCTTTCTCGGACACGGACGGCAAGAGCACGGTCCGCCCCGAGGGGCAGGACCGTGCTCGTGGGGAACTCAGGCGCGGGCGGTGTCCATCGACTCCGACACGGTCGCGAGGAGCTCCTCCCAGGCCTTCTCGAACTTCTCGACACCCTCGCGCTCCAGGAGCGCGAAGACGTCGTCCAGGTCCACCCCTGCACCGGCGACGCGCTCGAGCACGCCCTCGGCGGAGGTGGCGATCTCGGCGTTCAGCGAGGCGGCGGGCTCGGAGTGGTCGGCCGCGGCGTCGAGGGTCTTCTCGGGCATCGTGTTCACGCTCGGATCGGCGACGAGGTTGTCGACGTAGAGGGTGTCGGAGTACTCGGGGTTCTTCACGCCGGTCGACGCCCACAGGGCCCGCTGCACGTTCGCGCCCTTCGCGGACAGCGCCGAGAAGCGCTCCGAGCCGAAGGCCTCGAGGTACTTGCCGAAGGCCACCTGCGCGTTGGCCACACCGGCTGCGCCCTGCAGGGACACGGCCTCTTCGCCCAGATCGGCCAGGCGCTTGTCGATCTCCGCGTCGACGCGGGAGACGAAGAAGGAGGCGACCGAGTGGATCGTCGAGAGGTCCTTGCCGGCCTCGGCGGCCTGCTCGAGACCGGTGAGGTAGGCGTCGATGACCTCGACGTAGCGGGCCACCGAGAAGATGAGCGTCACGTTGACGCTGATGCCCTCGGCGATGGCGGCCGTGATGGCCGGCAGGCCCTCGACGGTCGCAGGGATCTTGATCATGACGTTCTCGCGGCCGACGACCTCGTGCAGGTGCTTGGCCTGCGCGATGGTCTTCTCGGTCTCGTGGGCGAGGCGGGGATCGACCTCGATGCTCACGCGGCCGTCGAAGCCGTGGGAGGTCGTGTACACGTCCGCGAAGAGGTCCGCGGCATGGCGCACGTCATCGGTCGTGACGGTCTCGACGACCGCGTCGACGTCCTTGCCCTCGCCGGCGAGGCGGGTGATGTCGGCGTCGTACTCGGAGCGGCCGGAGATGGCCGCCTGGAAGATCGACGGGTTCGTCGTGACGCCCACGATGTTGCGGGTGTCGATGAGCTCCTGCAGGTTGCCGGAGTCCATGCGCTGGCGCGAGAGGTCGTCGAGCCAGATGGAGACGCCGGCATCGGAGAGGGTCTGGGTGCGGGGGTTCTGAGTCATGTGCGTTCCTTCCGGGCGCTGCGCGCCCTGTGTCGAACTGCTGGTGTCCTGCTCAACGAGATCCGGGACGACACCCTTCCCACCTGTGGCGGAAGGAACGTCGAGCGATGGGGCGGGCAGGACGGGGGAGAGGCGCGGGGCGGGGCCCGGAGGCCCCGCCCCGCGGTCGATCAGGCTCCTGCTGCGGAGAGCGAGTCCTTCGCGGCGGCCACGACGGCCTCCGGCGTGAAGCCGTATTCGCGGAACAGGGTCTTCGCGTCGGCCGAGGCACCGTAGTGCTCGAGCGACACGGCGCGGCCGTGGGTGCCGAGGAAGCGGTACCACGGCATGGCGATGCCGGCCTCGACGGAGACGCGGGCGGTGACCGAGGAGGGGAGGACGGACTCCTTGTACTCCTCGTCCTGCTCGTCGAACCACTCGACGGACGGCATCGAGACCAGGCGGGTGGGGGTGCCCTCGGCCTCGAGCTGCTTCTGCGCCTCGGCGGCGTACTGCACCTCGGAGCCGGTGGCGATGAGGATGACCTCCGGAGAGCCCGTCGAGGCGTCCTTCATGACGTACCCGCCCTTGGCGAGGTTCTCGGCGCCGGCGTACTCGCTGCGGTCGAAGGTGGGCATCGCCTGGCGGCTGAGGATCAGGCCGACGGGGCCGTTGTCCCGCTCGAGCAGGATCTTCCAGGCCTGAGCCGTCTCGTTGGCGTCGGCCGGACGCACGATCGAGAGGTTCGGGATCGCCCGGTACGCGGCCAGGTGCTCGACCGGCTGGTGGGTCGGGCCGTCCTCGCCGAGGCCGACGGAGTCGTGGGTCCACACGTAGGTGGCCGGGACCTTCATCAGCGAGGCGAGGCGCACCGCGCCGCGCATGTAGTCGGCGAACTGGAAGAAGGTGCCGCCGTACGGACGGGTCAGCCCGTGCAGCGAGATGCCCGAGAGGATCGCGCCCATCGCGTGCTCGCGGATGCCGAAGTGCAGCGTGCGGCCGTACTCGTCACCGGCGAACTCGGAGGAGCTGTACTCCTTGGGGAGGAACGACGGCTCGCCCTTCATGGTGGTGTTGTTCGAGCCGGCGAGGTCGGCGGAGCCGCCCCACAGCTCGGGCATCACGCCGGCGAGCTCGTTCAGGATCTTGCCGGAGGCGGCGCGGGTCGCGATGCCCTTCTCGTCGGCCTCGAAGGCCGGGAAGGCCTCGGCGAAGCCCTCGGGGAGCTCGCGGGCGACGAGACGGTCCAGCAGGGCAGCGGCGTCAGCATTCGCGGAGCGCCAGGCCTGGTAGCCCGTGTCCCACTCGGCCTTGTCGGCGGCGGCGCGCTCGGCGAGGGACCGGGTGTGGGCCAGCACGTCCTCGTCGACCTGGAACTGCTGGTCCGGGTCGAAGCCGATGGCCTTCTTCAGCCCGGCGACGCCCTCGGCGCCGAGCTTGGCACCGTGCACGGTGTGGCTGCCGGCGAGCTCGGGGATGGGCCAGCCGATGACGGTGCGCAGCTGGATGAAGGTCGGCTTGTCGGTGACCTTCTGGGCCTCGAGGATCTCGGCCTTCAGGGCGGCGACGTCCTCAACGTATCCCGTGCCCCCGTTGGTCCAGTCCACGGTGCGGACGTCCCACCCGTAGGCGGCGTAGCGGGCTGCGGTGTCCTCGGTGAACGCGATCGACGTGTCGCCCTCGATCGAGATCTCGTTGTCGTCCCACAGGACGATGAGGTTGCCCAGCTGCTGGGTCCCCGCGAGCGAGCTGGCCTCGCTGCTGACGCCCTCCTCGAGGTCGCCGTCGGAGGCGATCACGTAGGTGAAGTGGTCGAAGGGGCTGGTGCCCGGGGCCGCTCCGGGGTCGAGGAGACCGCGCTCGCGGCGCTGGGCCATGGCGAAGCCGACGGCCGAGGAGATGCCCTGGCCGAGGGGGCCGGTCGTGATCTCGACGCCCTGGGTGTGGAAGTTCTCGGGGTGGCCCGGGGTCTTGGAGCCCCAGGTGCGCAGCTCCTCGATGTCCTTCTTCTCGAGGCCGAAGCCGCCGAGGTAGAGCTGGATGTACTGGGTGAGGCTGGAGTGCCCGGCCGACAGCACGAAGCGGTCGCGGCCCAGCCAGCTCGGATCGGTCGGATCGTGACGCATCACGTCCTGGTAGAGGAGGTACGCGGCAGGTGCGAGGCTCACGGCGGTGCCGGGGTGGCCGTTGCCGACCTTCTCGACCGCATCCGCGGCCAGGACGCGGACGGTGTCCACTGCGCGCTTGTCGAGCTCGGTCCAGCCCTCGGGGGCCTTGAACGTTTCGGTCACGTCGATTGCTTCCTTTCACCGGAGTGCGGCCGCTGTGGCCGCTGGGACGACAGCTTCGGCAGATCAGCCCCGACGGGGTCCGTCGCGGTGGGCGTCCACTCGAAGCGATGGCTCTACCTTAGTAGTGCCGGGGCCCGATCACGGCTCGCGTCCAGCCTGTTGCCCCGCCGAGCCCCTGTGACGTGCCCGGCAGATGCCCGGACGGTGCCGGGACTCACCCCGTGAACACTGGGTTCGCACAGCCCGAGAGCCTAGACTGAACGGGTTCACGCGACGGAAGCGTCGCGCTCAGGAGGAAGGACGGTGGGCGGTGACCGCCACCCAGGGAGCTTCGATCCGGCACGCAGGGCAGGGCGGTGACCACACCCCGCAACGCACTGCGCGGTCCGTGATCCGTGCGTACGTCGCCCTCACCAAGCCGCGGATCATCGAACTGCTGCTGATCACCACGATCCCGACGATGTTCCTCGCCGCGGGTGGGTTCCCGTCGTGGTGGCTGATCGTCGCGACGCTGGTGGGCGGCTATCTCGCCGCCGGCGGCGCCAACACGCTGAACATGTACCTCGATCGCGACATCGACGCGAAGATGAAGCGCACGCGGAACCGTCCGCTCGTCACGGGTGAGGTCTCCCCGCGCGCGGCGATGGTGTTCGGCGTCGGGCTCTCGATCGGTTCCACCCTCTGGCTGGGCCTCCTGGTCAACTGGATGTCGGCGGCCCTCGCACTGGGCGCGATCCTGCTGTACGTCGTCTTCTACACGATGATCCTCAAGCGGCGCACCAGCCAGAACATCGTCTGGGGCGGCGTGGCCGGCTGCATGCCGGTGCTGATCGGCTGGTCCGCGGTGACGGGCACGGTCTCCTGGACGGCGGTGCTGCTGTTCCTGGTGATCTTCTTCTGGACGCCCCCGCATTACTGGCCCCTGGCTGAGAAGTTCTCCCAGGACTACGCCGACGCGGGTGTGCCCATGCTCCCCGTGGTGGCCACGCGCATGAGCGTCGCCGGGCAGATGATCATGCACACCTTCCTCATGATCGCTGCGAGCCTCGCGATCATCCCGCTGGGGGAGACGGGGTGGGTCTACGGCGTCAGCGCCGTCGCCGTCGGCGCCTGGTTCGCCTTCCTCGTGATCCGGTACGCGGTGCGGGTGCACCGGGGCCTGAGCGGCAAGAAGCTCGGCCCGATGACCGTCTTCCACGGATCGATCACCTACCTGACGTTGCTGTTCGTGGCCCTCGCGATCGATCCCTTCGTCACGCTGTGAGTCCGGCCCTGTGACGACCGGGGGTGAACGGCGACAGTCCCGGGAGCAGGTCGTCCTGCGCCCCGGGGACAGTCGGATCCTCGAGCAGTACCTGAGCCATCTGCGTATCGAGCGCGGCCTCTCGGCGAACACCCTCGCCGCCTATCGTCGTGACCTGGATCGCTATCTCGCCCATCTGGCCCGTGCCGGAATCGACCCGGCCGCGGTGGATCCGCAGGATCTGGCGACCTGGCTGCAGTCGCTCCGCACGGGGGCCGACGGCGGCTCCGCGCTGTCCGCGGCCTCTGCGGCACGATCTCTCGCCGCCGTGCGCGGGCTGCACAGCTTCCTCGATGCCGAGCGGGTCTCGACCACCGGGGATCCTGCTCGCCTGGTGCCCCCGCCGTCACTTCCCTCCCGCCTGCCCCACCCTCTGGCCATCGACCAGGTGGAGGCGCTGCTGGAGGCGGCCGGTCGGCCCGGCACCGGACGGGACTCCGCCGAGCGGGCCCTGCGCGACCGGGCGCTCCTGGAGCTGCTCTACGGGATCGGGGCCCGGATCTCCGAGGCGACCGGCCTGGACCTCGATGACGTGGACCGTGAACAGCGCTCGGCGCTCCTGCGGGGCAAGGGGGACAAGCAGCGGGTGGTGCCCGTAGGCCGATTCGCGCTCGAGGCGCTGGATGCCTATCTGACCCGTGGCCGCCCGTCGCTGGCGGCCCGGGGAGCCGGGACACCTGCCGTCTTCCTGGGATCCCGCGGCACGCGGTTGACGCGTCAGGCGGCCTGGCAGGTGGTCCGGCGCGCGGCGGAGGCCGCGGAGCTGGCGCTCGCGGAGCCCATCAGCCCGCACACGCTGCGCCATTCCTATGCGACGCATCTGCTGCACGGCGGCGCCGATGTGCGCAGCGTCCAGGAGCTTCTGGGGCACGCATCGGTCACCACGACGCAGCTCTACACGCAGGTGACGGTCGACTCGCTGCGCGAAACGCATGCGAGCGCCCACCCCCGTGCTCGGCGGGGGGCTTAGACTTGTGCGGCATGGCGACCAGGGAGGACGGGCAGGGCCCGGACCACCCGGGTCGCCGCCCCCACGACCTCGACGACTGCTCGCAGCCGCCGCTCCCCGGGCTGGGACCCGTGGCCCGCCGTCCCCACGGCGGCCCGTCCCTCCCGCGCACAGCCCCTCGACGCCGACGACAGGACAACGACGTGAGCTCGACCTCCAACCAGCAGCTGGACATCGACCTCGGCCCCACCGGCCGACCGATGCCGGAACTGCCGGAGCCAGCCCCCATCGACGGTCACGGACCGGCTCGGATCATCTCGATGGTGAACCAGAAGGGCGGCGTGGGGAAGACCACGAGCGTCATCAACCTCGGTGCCGCCCTCGCAGAGCTGGGACGCAAGGTGCTCCTGGTGGACCTCGACCCGCAGGGCGCGCTCAGCGCCGGGACCGGGGTGAACCCGTACGAGCTCGACGTGACGGTCTACAACCTGCTCATGGATCGTCAGCACGACGTGCGCGACGTCATCCAGACCACCACGACCGAGAACCTCGACGTGCTCCCGGCGAACATCGACCTGTCCGCCGCCGAGGTCCAGCTGGTCAACGAGGTCGCTCGCGAGATGGCGCTCGCCCGTGTGCTGCGCCCGGTCGCCGACGAGTACGACGTGATCATCATCGACTGCCAGCCCTCGCTGGGCCTGCTCACGGTCAACGCGCTCGCGGCCAGCCACGGCGTGATCATCCCGCTCGAGGCCGAGTACTTCGCACTGCGCGGTGTGGCCCTGCTCGTGGAGACCATCGAGAAGGTGCAGGACCGCATCAATCCGCGACTGGAGATCGACGGGATCGTCATCACGATGTTCGACCCGCGGACCCTCCATGCCCGCGAGGTGTGCCAGCGCGTCGTGGAGGCGTTCCCCGACAAGGTCTTCCACACCACGATCAACCGCACCGTGAAGTTCCCCGACGCCTCGGTGGCGGCGGAGCCGATCATCTCCTTCGCCGGCTCCACCAAGGGCGCCGACGCCTACCGGCAGCTGGCCCGGGAGCTCATCTCCCGCGGCGCGGCGGCCTGATGGCCACCCCGAAGGCGGAGGCGGGGCGTCCCGGCGCCTCGGGGCGGGGACCGCGTCGCCGCAGCGCCTTCACCCCGCCGCGCACGGTGAAGCTCCGCGACGACCAGGGGGCGCCGCGTCCGAAGGCCGATCGGTCCGAGGACGGCGACGGGCCGGATCTCCACCAGGAGGGCGCGGAGCGTCTGCAGAAGATTCTGGCGCGCGCCGGGTTCGGTTCCCGACGCGCGTGCGAGACGCTGATCTCCACCGGACGGGTGATGGTCGACGGCGTCGTGGTGAGCGAGCAGGGGATACGCATCGAGGCGTCGGCCCATGTGATCCATGTCGACGGCCGTCGGCTCCAGCTGGATGACGCGAAGGTGACCGTCGTGCTGAACAAGCCGCGCCATGTCGTCTCCGCCATGAGCGATCCGGAGGGCCGTCGTGACCTCTCCGAGTTCACCGCTCCCTTCTCCCAGCGGCTCTACCACGTGGGGCGGCTGGACTACGAGACCGAGGGGCTGCTGCTCCTGACCAACGACGGCGAGCTGGCCCACCGGCTCACCCACCCCAGCTTCGAGGTCGAGAAGACCTACGTGTGCCGCTTCGACGCCCCGGGCGGGCCGCGCCGCGGACTGGTGAAGATCCTGCGGGACGGCGTCGAGCTCGAGGACGGCCCCGCCCATGCCGATCGCGCGCGGGTGCTCGCCCAGGACGGTCGCGAGGCCGTGGTCGAGGTGACGCTGCACGAGGGTCGCAATCGCATCGTGCGTCGGATGTTCGCCTCCCAGGGCTTCGAGCTCACCGCGCTCATGCGCACCCGCATCGGCCCCGTCGTGCTCGGCGATCTCGCCGCGGGGGAGACCCGCGAGCTGACAGGACGCGAGCTCGGCACCCTGATGGCCGAGGTCGGCCTGTGACGACGCTGGTGCCCTCACCCGTGCGCATCATCGGCACGGGCCTCATCGGCGGCTCCCTGGGCATGGCGCTGGGACGAGCAGGGACCGCCGTCCAGGTCGAGGACGTCTCCCCGGGCACCACCGCCCTCGCCGTCGAGCTCGGCGTCGGGTCGCTCCCCGGCGCCGAGGACCCGGCGCCGCAGCTCGTGCTGGTGGCCGCGCCGCCGGACGTCGCCGCGCAGGTCATCGACCGGGCGCTGCGCACCTGGCCACGGGCCGTGGTCGCCGATGTGGCGAGCGTGAAGACCACGGTGCTCGACGGTGTGAGGTCGCTCGCCCGGGCCGAGGACCTCCCGCGCTACATCGGTGCCCATCCGATGGCCGGCCGCGAGGTCTCCGGCGTCATCGCCGCCCGGGGCGACCTCTTCCAGGGCCGGCCCTTCGTGATCGTCCCGCACCCCGGCACGGTCCCCGAGGCGGTGACCGCGCTGAAAGGCCTGGCCACCGAGATCGGGTCGGTCCCCGTGACGATGGACGCCGCCGCGCACGACACCGCGGTCGCCCATGTCTCCCATGTGCCCCAGGTGATGGCGAGCCTCGTGGCGGGCACGCTCCTCGAGCCCACCGAGGCGGCCCTCGGACTGGCCGGGCAGGGCCTGCGCGACACCACCCGCATCGCCGACTCCGATCCGCGCCTGTGGGTCGAGATCCTCGGCGCGAACGCGGCCGCGGTCGCCGACGTGCTCGGCGACGTGCGCGTGCGCCTGGACGACGTGCTGACGGCGCTGGACTCGCTGCGCGGCTCCCCGGACCCGTCCATCGGGTCGCGACGCGCGCTGGCAGGACTCATCGCCGACGGCAACCGCGGGGTGCGACGCATCCCCGGGAAGCACGGCGGCGGCACCGACTCGTTCGCGACGGTCACCGTGCTCGTGCCGGACCGTCCCGGCGAGCTGGCGCGCCTGCTCACCGAGATCGGGCAGATCGGCGTCAACCTCGAGGACCTCCGCCTCGAGCACGAACTGGGCCGCGCGGTGGGCCTCGCGCACGTCGCGATCGACGCCACGCGTGAGGACCTGCTCACGAGATCGCTCGCGGAACGCGGCTGGACCGTCGCCGACGCCTGAACGACCCCTATCCTTGGGGGATGCACACCAGCGCGCCGCACGACCCCTCCGCCCTCGCGAGCCCGGAGCACGGGGCCGGCATCACCATCGCGATCGACGGCCCGGCCGGGTCCGGCAAGTCGACCGTCTCCCGCCTCCTCGCCGACGCGCTCGACGGCGGGATCCTCGACACCGGTGCCATGTACCGCGCCGTCGCCTGGTCCTGTCTCGAGCAGGGCATCGACCTCACGGATCGGGACGCCGTCGCAGCGATCGCCGAGTCCATCGACCTGGATCTCGGCACCGACCCTGCGGGCGCGACGGTCGTCGTCGGCGGCACCGACATCACGACCGAGATCCGCACCGAGCGGATCTCCGAGCAGGTCAGCGCCGTCGCCACGAACACCCTGGTGCGCGCGATCCTCCAGCGCCGCCAGCGCGACGTCCTCTTCAGAACCGCGGCCGAGCGCGGCTTCTGCGTGGCCGAGGGTCGCGACATCACGACGGTGGTCGCTCCCGACGCCCACGTGCGCGTCCTGCTGACCGCCTCCGACGAGGAGCGGATGCGCCGTCGGGCCACCGAGCTCGACCTCGAGGACTCCGAGGAGACCCGCGCCCGCATGGCAGACCAGGTGCTGCGGCGGGACCGCGACGACTCCGCCGTCTCGGAGTTCCTGACCGCCGCCGAGGGTGTGCACGCCGTCGACACCACCGGTCTGGACATCCCGGACGTCGTCGAGCGCGTGCTCATGCTCGTGGCGGAAGCCGAGGAGGCCCAGGAGGCGGCCCTCCATGGCGCGCCCGAGCCCGAGCCCCGCCCGGCGCAGCCCGTCGTCGGCAGCCAGAGCTCGAGGGGTCCGCACGACGCGACGAGCTCGGACGGGCCGTCCGACGACGACGTCGAGTCCGCCCTGCGGGCCGGTCTGTCCGGCTACGACCTGGACGACGAGGACCTGGCCCTGCTCGAGGGCGAGGACGCCGACGACCCGCGTCCCACCGTGCAGCGCAACCTGCCGGTCGTGGCGGTCGTCGGCCGCCCCAACGTCGGCAAGTCCACGCTGGTCAACAGGATCCTCGGGCGCCGCGAGGCCGTGGTCGAGGACCGCCCCGGCGTGACCCGCGACCGTGTGTTCTATGACGCCGAATGGGCCGGCAAGGACTTCTGGCTCGTGGACACCGGCGGCTGGGAGGACCGTGTCCAGGGCATGGCCTATCGCGTCGCCGAGCAGGCCGAGGTGGCCATCTCCCTGGCCGATGTCGTGATGTTCATCGTCGACGCGAACGTGGGCATCACCACGACCGACGAGCAGCTCCTCAAGGTGCTCCGCACGGCGAAGTGCCCGGTGGTGCTGGTCGCGAACAAGGTCGATGACCAGCGCGGGGAGCTCGAGGCCGCGGGATTGTGGAACCTCGGTCTCGGCGAGCCGTTCCCGGTCTCGGCCCTGCACGGGCGTGGGTCCGGCGACCTGCTGGACGCCATGCTCGCGGCGATGCCGGAGGAGGGGCGGGGCGCCCCGGTCGACAACGGACCGCGTCGCGTCGCACTGGTGGGACGGCCCAACGTCGGCAAGTCCTCCCTGCTGAACCGTCTCGCCAAGGAGCAGCGTGTCGTCGTCGACGACGAGGCCGGCACCACCCGTGATCCGGTCGACGAGAGGATCACCCTCGCCGGCAAGGACTGGACGTTCGTGGACACCGCCGGGATCCGCCGCCGGGTCCTGCAGTCGCAGGGGGCGGACTACTACGCCTCGCTGCGCACCCGCGCCGCCCTGGATCGCGCCGAGGTGGCGGTCGTGCTGCTGGAGGCCTCGGAGCCGATCTCCTCCCAGGACCTGAAGATCATCGACATGGTGCTCGAGTCGGGCCGTGCTCTCGTGCTGGCGTTCAACAAGTGGGACCTCATCGATGAGGAACGTCACAAGCAGCTCGAATGGGAGATCGAGAAGGATCTCGCGCATGTGGCCTGGGCCCCGCGCGTGAACATCTCGGCCCAGACGGGCCGTCACGCCGATCGTCTCGTCCCCGCGATCGAGCGCGCCCTGGAGTCGTGGGACATCCGGATCCCCACCGGCCGCCTCAACGCCTTCCTGGGCACCCTCGTCGCGGCGCATCCGCACCCGCTGCGCGGTGGCAAGCAGTCGCGCATCCTGTTCGCGACGCAGGCGAGGACCCGTCCGCCCCGGTTCGTGATCTTCGCGAGCGGATTCCTCGAGCACGGGTACCGGCGGTTCATCGAGCGCCGCCTGCGCGAGGACTTCGAGTTCACCGGGTCGCCGATCGTGATCGGTGTGCGGATCCGCGAGAAGCGCCGCCGCTGAGCGCACGCCGGGCCGGGCGGGCCCGGCGTGCTGAGGTGGCCGGTGAGCCAGTAGTCTGAGGACATGAGCACCCCGAGCGACAACGACCCCTGGACGCCTCAGGGCGACGACCAGGCCCAGCAGGCTGCGCCGACCCCGCAGGCGGGACAGGGGACCCCTGGCCAGGACCCGTGGGCTGCCCCGCAGGATGCTCAGCCCGCACAGGACCCGTGGGCGCAGCCGCAGGACGGTCAGCAGAGCTACCCGCAGTACGGCCAGCAGAACCCCTACGGTGCGCCGGGCGGCGAACAGGGCCATCAGCAGTACGGCCAGCAGAATCCCTACGGCGCCCCGCAGGCCGGACAGTCCGCAGCCCAGCAGCCGTACGGCCAGGCGTCCGGTGCGTCGGCTTCGGACCCCTACGGTCAGGCATCCGGAGGTTCTGCCTCGGACCCCTATGGCCAGGCATCGGCTGCGTCGGCCTCCGATCCTTATGGGCAGGCATCTGGAGCCGGCCAGCAGAACTGGACCCCGGCCGGTGGGCCTGTCCCGTCGGGCGCAGATCCTTTCGGACAGCCGAGTCCCTTCGGACAGCCGGGTGCCGCCGGATACGGCCCGCAGGGCGCTCAGCAGAACGGCCCTCAGGGCGGCCAGCAGGCCCCGATGGGTGCCCCGCACGACCCCCAGGCGCAGAGCCGCCTCGTGGTCGGCCTGCTCGGCATCTTCCTCGGCGCTTTCGGCGTGCACCGCTTCCTGCTCGGCTACACCACCATCGGAATCATCCAGGTCGCTGTGACAGTTCTGAGCTGCTTCCTCCTTTCCCCGCTAGTTCAGATCTGGGGCCTGATCGAGGGCATCATGGTGCTCGCGAAGTCGCCCGCGTTCGAGCGTGATGCCCACGGGCGACCGCTCAACGACTGACCCCTCATCGATCACACCACCCTGGTCATCGGCCACGCCGCCCCCGCCATCGACCACGCCGTCAGAGGAGCACCATGAGCTACCCGCCCCCGGGCTACTCCCCGGACCGAGGATCCATCCAGACCAGCGCGATCTGGCTGATCGTCGTCGGCATCCTCTGCGGAGGGACCATCCCGGCGATCTTCGGGATCATCGCCCTGGTGCAGATGGACAAGGATCCGCAGCAGGCCCGGCAGATGAACAAGGTCGGCTGGATCGTCTTCTGGGTGCTCCTCGGTGTGAGCCTCCTCGTCGTCCTGGTCTATTTCGGTCTCAGCTTCCTGATCGTCGGGATGGCCTTCATCCCGGCCCTCGTCGGCGGCTGATCCGCACAGCATCCGCCCCGCGCAGAAGGAGGACCATGGCTACGCCCGAGTTCGTGCTCGCCCTCCGCGAGCACATCGGCCACGAGGCGCTCTGGCTGTCCGGAGTCACGGCGTTCGTGCTCGACCCCGCACGCACCCGGATGCTGGCGGTGCGCCGCGCCGACACCGGTGCCTGGACCCCCGTCACCGGGATCATCGACCCCGGCGAGGAGCCGGCGACCGCCGCGGTCCGCGAGGTCGCCGAGGAGGCGGGCGTCGACTGCACGCCGCTGCGACTCGTCGATGTGCGCACCCATCCGCCGATCACCTACGCCAACGGTGACGTCGCGCAATACCTCGACCTGTGCTTCCTGTGCGAGCACGACAGGGGAGACCCGTTCCCGGCCGACGGCGAGAACACGCAGGCGCAGTGGTTCCCGATCGATGCACCGCCTCCGATGAACGATCGGTTCCTCGAACAGCTCGAGCTCATCCGGGCCGATCGGCCAGAGGCCCGGTTCCGTCGATGACCCCTCTCTCGCCGCCGCCCCGTGTGCAGAACCGGGGCGGTCCGTCCGACCCCCTGCCCGGCACCCGCGTGACCATCCCGCTGACGGACGCCCCGGGAGACCTGGCCGTCGTCCGCGTGATCGCCGCGCCCCGCCGGGACATGGTGCGTGCCGGACGCGTGGGGACGCCGCTGCTGCCCTTCGCCGACTCCCTGCTGGTCGATGTCTCGGTCGCCGACCGGCTCGTGCTCCCCGGCGCCTGGGTGCAGCGCGAGGTGCTCGAGCGGGGTGCATCCATCGCCCCGGCCCGCGTCGGCGCCGCGGACCTCCGCCCGCCGGCGGTGATCGCCGGCGACGGCGAGAGGGCCCAGCTGCAGTGGGGCGAGACCGTCTGGCCCCTCGACCTCGGCGGAGTGGTTGCGATCCCGGCGTCGGCCCGCGCCTCCGCGCATCCGCTGTCCCGCCTGCGACGCCTGGTGCTCGTCGCGGCGGGACGCCGCGCCGATATCGCGCTCACGCTGTGGCAGGACCCGGGCTTCGAACTGCCCTGGCACGATGTGCGTCTGCTGCCGCACGCCGCCCGCTGGTTCGAGCTCGCGGGGGTGCCGGCCGGGATGCGGTATTCCGATGCTGAGCAGGCGCACGGTGTGGGACGGGCCCGCCAGCGCCCCTGACCGAGCGGTCGTCCGCACCGTGGCGGCGAACTTGTGATGTGCGCCGCAACGTATAGGGTCTCTGCTCGTGATCGACCACGACGAAGAGGTCCCCGTGCCCCCAGGGCCGCCCCATCCGCCACAGACCGACAGGCGTACGTTCCTGCGCTTCACCGCAGGCGCTGCCGCCGTTCTCCCGCTCACCGCCCTTGCCGGATGCTCCGGGAGCTCGCGCGACCCGGACACGATCCGGATCGCCTTCCAGCAGTTCGGCTCCGGCACGATCAAGCAGGAATGGATCACCACCGCCGCGCAGGAGTTCTCCGCCGAGAACCCCGAGCTCGCGGTCGAGCTGGTCCCGATCGTCGCCTCCGAGAACGACTACTTCACCAAGAACGAGCTGCTCATGAGCTCGCCCCGCACCAGCCCCGACCTCGTGTACGAGGATTCCTTCATCCTGCTCTCCGACGTCGGCGCGGACTATCTGCAGCCGATCACCGATCTCGTCGAGGGCTTCGAGCACTGGGACGACATCGCCGATGCCTCCAAGAAGGCGGTCACCAGCGAGGACGGCGAGGTCTACGGGGTCCCGATCACCACGGACACCCGCGCGATCTGGTTCCACCGCGACGTCTTCGAGCAGGCGGGTCTGCCGCCGGACTGGCAGCCGGAGAGCTGGGAGGACATCCTCGAGGCGGCGCGCGCGATCCGCGACTCCGACAGCGAGGCGATCCCCTTCTTCCTCTTCGCCGGCACCCCGCAGGGGGAGAAGGCCTCGATGCAGGGCTTCGAGATGCTCCTGTACGGGACCGGGGACGGCACTGGTCTGTACGACGCCGAGAGCAAGAAGTGGATCCTGGGCAGTCCCGGCTTCGTGGACTCCCTGACCTTCCTCAAGACCCTCTTCGACGAGGATCTCACCGCGACCCTCGGCCAGCACCTGGACCCCAACATCTCCGAGACCATCTACTCCTCGCTGCTGCCCGACGGCAAGCTCGGGATGCTCGTGGACGGCTCCTGGATCTCCCAGAACTGGACGGACTCCGCTGCCCGCCCCTGGCCCGAATGGCCCGACGTGATCGGCTTGGCGGACATGCCCACGCAGGACGGCGGCGGGACCGGCACGATCACGCTGGCCGGCGGCTGGGGACTGTCGATCCCCGAGTACGTCACCGACCGGGACATCGCCTACCGCTTCCTCGAGAAGCTCGTCTCCACGCAGACCCTCGTGCAGTACGCGATCGCCGACAACCACATCACGGTGCGCTCCGACGTCGCCGAGAAGGAGGAGTACCTCAGCTACTCCCCGGCGGTCGAGTACTTCACGAAGTTGCTGGAGACCGCGTACTACCGTCCGGCGCTGCCGGCCTATCCCGAGGTGTCCTCCGCGATCCAGGAGGCGATGGAGGCGGTCATGACCGGCACCAGCCCGGAATCCGCCGCGGCCGCCTACGACGCCACCGTCACCGACATCGTCGGCCCCGAGAACGTGCAGGAGGCCACCGCATGACCACCGACGCCCCACCTGCCCCCGGGCGCACCGCCCCGGCCCCGCGCCGACGTCACGGCAAGCTGGGTGACGGGCTCACCCTCTCCCGGGCCCTGCCGATGGTTCCGGCCGGAGTGCTGCTGATCGGGTTCATGCTCGGCCCGATCATCTACTCGCTGTATCTCGCGTTCACCGACAGCGCCATCCGTGGCGACGGCGCCTCCGAGACCAGCTTCGTGGGCTTCGACAACTTCCTCGACGCCTTCACCGACGCCGACTTCTGGAACTCCGTCGCCCTGACCCTGATCTTCACCGTGGTCTCCGCCGTGATCGGCCAGAACGTGATGGGCATGCTGCTGGCGCAGCTCATGGAACGCGCCAACCGGATCATCACCTTCGTGGTCACCTCGGTGGTGATCGCCGCCTGGATCCTCCCCGAGGTCGTGGCCGGCTACCTGCTGTACACGTTCTTCGCGTCCGAGGGCAGCCTCAACACGATCCTCACCTCCATCGGACTGCCCGGCCAGGACATGCTGTTCACCGCCCCGATCATCGCGGTCTCCTTCGCGAACATCTGGCGGGGCACCGCGTTCTCGATGCTGGTGTACTCCGCGGCGCTGAGCTCGGTGCCCGGCGACATCTACGAATCCGCGGCCCTGGACGGCGCCGGCCCCGTGCGCCGCTTCGTCTCCGTGACCCTGCCGCTGATGCGCCCGGCGATCGCGACCAACCTGATGCTGACCACCCTCCAGACGCTCTCCGTCTTCGGGCTCATCTTCATCATGACCGGCGGTGGTCCGGCCCGTCAGAGCCAGACCCTGCCCCTGTACATGTACGAGCAGGCGTTCTCCTACGGACAGCTCGGGTACGGCACCGCTGTGGCCCTCCTGCTGCTCCTGATCGGGGCCGTGGCCTCGCTGGTGTACCTGCGCCTGCTGCCCGAGGAGGACAAGCGATGAGCGCGACCACCCGTACCCGCCCGCAGGGCGATGCGCCCACCGCGAAGGCGTCGAAGCAGGGCTCCCGGGCCCGCAGCGCCCATGTCGCCAGCACCCTGGTGATGATCGTCATCGGTCTCGCGTTCCTGGTCCCGCTGCTGTGGGTCGTGCTGGCCTCCTTCGACACCGAGGCCTCGCTGTCCGTGGCCTGGCCGGACCGCTGGAGCCTCGGCAACTTCTCCGCGATCTGGAACGCGGAGACCACCTTCCGACCGCTGCTGAACTCGCTGATCCTGTGCGGCGGCGCGACGGTGGTGACGATGAGCGCGGCGATCCTGTGCGCCTACCCGATGTCGCGGTTCCGCTTCAAGGCCAAGCGTTCGCTGCTGCTGACGATCATCTTCTCGACCGGCCTGCCGATCACCGCGATCATGATCCCCGTGTACTCGTTGTTCGTGCAGGTGAACCTCATCGACTCGATGTTCGGGGCGATCCTGTTCCTCGGCGCCAGCTCGCTGCCCTACGCGATCTTCCTGACCAAGGGATTCATGGACGGGGTGCCGATCGAGATCGAGGAGTCGGCGTGGACCGAGGGCGCCGGGGTGCTGCGTGCCCTCTGGTCCGTGGTGATCCCGCTGATGCGCTCCGGACTCGCGGTCGCGACGATCTTCACCTTCGTGAGCATGTGGGGGAACTTCTTCGTCCCGTTCATGCTGCTGCTGAGCCCGGAGAACCTGCCGGCGGCGGTCACTCTGTACACCTTC
This sequence comes from Brachybacterium sp. AOP3-A1-3, assembly GCF_052378285.1. Lineage (NCBI taxonomy): Bacteria > Bacillati > Actinomycetota > Actinomycetes > Micrococcales > Dermabacteraceae > Brachybacterium > Brachybacterium sp. AOP3-A1-3. Next base: position 225,189 of record NZ_JBQSXM010000005.1, read on the forward strand.
TCCTCGCAGTACGGGCAGGTCGCCTACGGCCAGCTCGCGGCCTTCTCGATCTTCTACTCGCTGCCGGTCGTCGCCCTCTACCTGTTCCTGGGCCGCAACCTGGGCAAGGGCTTCGCGGCCGCGGGCGGTGTGAAGGGCTGAGCGGTCTCGCGCCGGCGGGCGAGGAGGGCCGACGGCCGACGGTGCCCGTTCAGCCACCTCCCGATCCAGGTGGGGCGCACCAGCAGGTCGTAGCTCAGCAGCAGCACGGTCATCACGACCCCGAGGGAGAGGACCAGCTTGACGAGCACGGGAAGTCCCAGATCGGCGAGCGGCACCGCGGCCAGGAGCAGCAGCGGGAAGTGCAGGAGATAGACCCAGTACGAGGAGTCCGCGAGGTAGCGCACCCACGGGATCTCGCGACGCACCAGACGCGCGCACAGTCCCAGGAGCCCGAAGACCCAGGCCCAGCCGGCGAGCGCCCCGGCGATGGCCACGACCACCGGCAGCGTCGGCGGGAGCAGGAGCGCCACGGGGGTGAGGACCCCGGCGATGACCAGGTGGAGGACCCATCGGCGTTCCACGCGGGCCAGCGCGCCGGGCCGGGAGCGCAGGAACCATCCCGCCACGAAGGCACCGCCGTAGGCGATGCTCGCGCCGGCCACGGGGACCAGCGTGAACGGCTCCGTGATGCTCGCGATGCCGTCGCCCTGGACGATCAGCCCCACCCCATAGGGCACCGCGACCACGAGGAGGCCGGCCCGGGATGCGAGCAGATCGCTGATCCGACCGGAGAGCCTCCCGGCCCGGTCAGCCCCCAGCACCCGCACGAGCACGGCCCGCACCGCCACCACCACGAGCGCGATCTCCACCAGGAGCAGCAGGAACCACAGGTGCATCGTGGGCAGGGCGAGGAAGCCGGTCGGAGCTACCGGATCAGCCGGCGGGGCGGACACGGGGCCGAGATCACGCACCACTCCGTTGAGGACCAGGGCGCCGACCATCAGGACGAACAGGATCGGCCCGAGAGTGGGGAGCGGGAGCCCGATGCGCAGCAGACGATCGCGCACATAGGATCCCGCGCCCCGGCGATGCAGCACCATGTGCCCGAAGTACCCCGCGAGCATCATGAACAGGACCATCCGGAACAGATGGATCACTCCGACGGCGGCGAGAGCGAGACCGGATTCGTGGACGTCGTCGACCAGCCAGAACCCGCCGGGCAGGAACGGCATCAGCGCATGCAGGAGCACGCCGAGCAGGAGCGCCCCGCCGCGCAGCGCGTCGAGGTGGTGCAGGCGCGGCGAGGGGCCGATGGACGGCGCCGCCGCCCGGGAGGCTGAGGTCGGGGAGGCGGACGTCGGAGAGGGCGGAACCTGGGCTCCGGGAGCAGGGTGCGAGGACATGGGGACGACGGTAGGGGAGCGGGACGCTCGGCACCTCGCCCGATCGGGGGCACGGCCCTCCACCGATCGGTGGAGGCCTCCGCCCTGGTGCGGGCGGGCATCAGCGGCGAGACTGGTGGGCATGGCGATTCTTCCCGCAACGACCCCGCGACGGGTCCGGGACGTGCCCGTCGGCGAGGACCCGGAGCTCGAGAGCCCTGATCTCGAGAGCCCTGATCTCGAGAGCCCAGACCTCGAGAGCCCCGACGTCGAGCCCAGAGTGTCCCCGGGCCCGCTCGGCGCAGCGATCGAGGTGTGGAGCCCCCCTGCCCTGCTGATCGTGTCCTGGATCGTGGGATGGATCGCGGCGCACACCTGGATGGAGGGCGACCCGGTGGGGTGGGCGCTCGTGCCCACCGCGGCCCTGCTGGCCCTGCGGATCGTGCTGGAACGGCTCCTGCGGCGAACGGGCCCCGATTCACCCCAGCTGATCGCCGCCTACGGCCTGCATCTCGTGTTGGTCCTGGCCGCGCTCCTGCTCAATCCCATGACCTGCATCTACGCCTTCTCCGGGTACCTGGACTCCGGCCGGTTCCTCGGTGGTGCGCGGGAGCGGGTCGTCGTCGTGGCGACCGCGCTGCTGTGCGCGATCGGCCAGGTGGGCGGGTACCGGGTGGTGCTCGCGGAGACCTGGTTCTTCGCCGGGCTCGCCGCGGTGAACCTCCTGATCGCGCTCGGGATGCTGCACCTGGCACGCGAGCGGGAGCGGCTCCTCGTGCAGCGCGAGCGGACCCTGACCGAGATCGCCCGGGTGAACCAGGAGAACTCACGGCTGCACGAGCAGCTGATGGCCGGGGCACGGCGCACGGGCGCGGGCGAGGAGAGGGCGCGGCTCTCCCGCGAGATCCACGACACCGTCGCGCAGGGTCTGGTGGGCGTGATCCGGCAGCTGGAGGCCGTGGGGCCGGGGATCGACGAGGCCGCGCGGCATCGTGTGAGCGTCGCGGAGGAGGCCGCCCGCGACTGCCTGCTCGAGGCCCGCCGTGCCGTCGAGGCGCTGGGGCCGCACCAGCTGCACGACGGCGACGTCGTCGACGCTCTGTCCTCCCTCGTCGCACGATGGGCACGGACCTATCGGGTGGTCGCGACCTTCGACGGGGACGACGCACCGCGTGAGGGTCGCCATGCCGAGACGCTGGTGCGCATCGCGCAGGAGTCGCTGGCGAACATCGCCCGCCACGCCGACGCCACCGCCGTGAGCGTGACGCTGACCGGGGACGACCACGATCAGATCCTGCAGATCACCGACGACGGCGTCGGCTTCGATCCGGCGACCGTGCCGCGGGGCCACGGCTTGGAGAACATGCTGGCCCGTGCTCGGGAGGCCGAGGGGGATCTCCAGGTCGGGGCCCGTGACGGCCGGGGCTGCACCGTGACGGCGCGGGTCCCTCGATGACGTCGGACGAGGAATCCGCGACGTGCCCGGTGCGGGTGGTGGTCGTCGACGACCATCCGGTGGTGCGCGACGGCCTGGTCGCGATGCTCGGCGCCGAACCGGACCTCGAGGTCGTCGGCACCGCAGAGGACGGCGTGGAGGCGCTCGTGGTGATCGCTGCCTCCGTGCCGGACGTCGTGCTCATGGACCTGAGGATGCCCGGCGGCCACGGCGTCGACGCGATCCGGGCCCTGCGCCGCGACGGCCGGACCGCCCCGCGGATCCTGGTCCTCACCACCTATGACACCGATCGTGACATCCGCAGCGCGCTCGAGGCGGGGGCCGACGGGTACCTCCTCAAGGACACCCGCCGCGAGGAGGTCATCCGCGCCGTGCACGACCTCGTCGCGGGCCGTGCGGTCCTTGCGCCGGCGGCCCTCGCGGCCCTCACCGGTGCTCCCGGGAACCGGGTCGCCCTCAGCGGCCGGGAGGCGGAGGTGCTGCGTCTGGTCGCGGACGGCTGCACGAACCGCGCCGCCGCGTCACGGCTCGGCATCGGCGAGGCGACCGTGAAGACGCACCTGATGCACGTCTACGAGAAGCTCGGCGTCGGCGACCGTGCGTCGGCGGTCCGCACGGCGTGGGAGCTCAGGCTGGTCTGACCGACCGCCCGTTGCGGATCAGCGGAAGATGATCGTGCGGGTCCCGTCCAGCAGCACGCGGGACTGGGCGAACCACGTGACGGCCTGACGGAGGGTGCGCACCTCGGCGTCCTGGCCGATGGCCATGAGCTCCTGGGGGGAGCGGGTGTGGTCCACGCGGATCACGTCCTGCTCGATGATCGGTCCCTCGTCGAGATCGCTCGTGACGAAGTGCGCCGTCGCCCCGATCTGCTTCACGCCGCGGGCGTGGGCCTGGCGGTAGGGGTTCGCGCCCTTGAAGCCGGGCAGGAACGAGTGGTGGATGTTGATGCAGCGCCCGGCGAGCTCCGCGCACAGCTCGGGCGAGACGATCTGCATGTACCTCGCCAGGACCACGAGCTCGATGTCGTGCTCCTCGATCGCCGCACGCACCCGGTCCTCGAAGGCGGCCTTGGCCCCTTCGCCCTTGGTGGGCAGGTGTTCGAAGGGGATCCCGTGGAAATCCGCGAGGGGTTCGAGGGTGGGGTGGTTGGCCAGGATCAGCGGCACCTCGATGGGCAGGTGGCCGGCATCGACCTGGAACAGCAGGTCGTTGACGCAGTGCTTGGCGGTGGAGCCGAGCACGAGGGTGCGCACCGGTCGTCCCACCACGTCGAGCCGGTGCTCGATGCCGAACCGTTCGACGACGGGGGCAAGCGCCTCGGCGATCTCCTCGGCGGTCGCCCTGGTGGTCAGCTGCAGGCGCATGTAGAAGCGATGCGAGCTGCCGCTCTCGAACTGGCGGCTCTCCGTGATGTTCCCACCCACCTCGACGATGGCCCCGGTGACGGCATGGACGATGCCGGGACGGTCCTCGCACACGAAGGTCAGGACGTATTCGACGGTGGGGGAGAGGGCGCCGGTGGCGGCGATCGGACTGCTCATGGCCGGAAGTCTAGGAGCGGACGGGGCCGAGTGCGATGACCGACCGCATGACGGGGCCCGGGAGTGGGGCGGACGTCACGGCGCGCTCACCTCTGCTCGGCGCGCCACAGCCGCGAGGGCCACCAGATGATTCGGCCGAAGTCGAGCGCGAGCGCCGGCACCAGGAGCGTACGGACCACGAAGGTGTCCAGCAGCACGCCGAAGGCGACGATGAACGCGATCTGCGCGAGGAACAGGATCGGGATGACCGCCAGCGCCGCGAAGGTCGCCGCCAGCACCAGTCCGGCCGACGTGATCACCCCGCCGGTGACGGCCAGGCCGCGCACCACCCCCTCCCGGGCCCCGTGCTGCAGGGCTTCTTCCCGGACCCGCGTCATGAGGAAGATGTTGTAGTCGATCCCCAGCGCGACGAGGAACACGAAACCGAACAGCGGCACGGCCGGATCGGCGCCGGGGAAGTCGAGGACGTGATTGAACACCAGGGCGGCCACGCCCAGCGCCGTGCCGAAGGACAGGACCGTGGTGGCCACCAGGAGCACCGGCGCCAGCACTGATCGCAGCAGGAGCATGAGGATCAGCAGGATCACCACCAGCACGACGGGGATGATCAGCGCCCGGTCATGGGCGGAGGCGTCATTGGTGTCGATGGACGTGGCCGTCACCCCGCCCACGATCTCCGCGAAATCCTCCTGATCCAGCGCGGCACGCAGATCCCGCACGGTCTGTTCCGCCGCGGAGGAATCCGGGGCGTCCACGAGGGTGCCTTGGACGAGCACCTTCCCGTCGAGCACGGTGGGTGCCGGAGCGGGGGTTCCCGGAGGCGCTTGGGCCAGGATGCCGTCGGCGCTCACCGTGGCGGATCCGCTCGGGGAGTCCGCCGCGACGACGGAGACGGAGCTGATGCCCTCGTCCGCGAGGAGCACGTCGGTCGTGGCCTGGAGGTCCTCCTCGGCGACGATGACCTCCACGGGGCTGCCGGCCCCCGCCGGGAAGTGTTCGCCGAGGGCGACCTGACCGTCACGGGCGGAGGAGGCCCCCAGGACGAGGTCGGATTGGGGGACGCCGTCGGCATCGAGCTGGAGCGCCCCGATGCAGCCCACGGCGAGCAGCACCGCGGTGAGGATCCAGAGCGGCCGCGGACGCCGCGAGACGGCAGCGGCGATCTTCCCCCAGAGGCCGTTATCAGCCGCGGAGGAGCTGTTCTGACCGGACGCGGGATCGTAGCGAGGGCGACGCGGCCAGAAGGCGACCCGGCCGGCGGCATAGAGGACTGCGGGCAGGAAGGTGAGGGCGGCGAGCATCGCGAACACGATGCCGATCGCCGCGACCGGCCCCAGCGTGCTGTTGGACTTCAGATCCGACAGGAGCAGGCAGAGCAGCCCCGCGATCACGGTGCCTCCGGAGGCGAGCACCGGCTCCACGGTGCCCCGCAGGGCGGAGACGGTGGCCGCCCCTCTGCCGTTGTGATGGTGGAGCTCGTCGCGATAGCGGGAGACGTACAGCAGCGAATAGTCGGTCGCCGCCCCGATGACCAGGATGAACAGGATGCCCTGGGTCTGTCCGCTCAGCAGCAGCAGATCGGCCGCCGCGAGGTGCCAGATCGTCAGCAGCGCGACACACAGGGCGAACATGCTGGTGGACAGCACGATCAGCGGCAGCAGCAAGGACCTGTAGACGATCACGAGGATGACGAACACCGCGGCCAGGGCCACGCCCAGCAGGAGACCGTCGATGCCGGCGAAGGCCGCACCCAGATCCGCCGAGAAGCCGGCCGGCCCGGTCACGTGGACGGTCAGACCCGTCGGCAGATCTGCAGACAGCTGCGCATCGAGCTCGTCGACGATGCTCCCGATGTCGGCATCGGCTTCGATCGGGACGAACACCTGCACCGCGAGACCGTCCTCGGAGAGGATCGGCGGAGAGACGTCGTCGACGACACCTTCCACGGACGCGAGCGACCGTGCCGCCTCGGTGAGTGCGGACAGCTGATCGGCGCTGAGCATCTCGTCGGAGGTCACGACGACGATCGCGGGGATCGCGTCGGACCCGAGGAATCCCTCGGCGAGCCGCTGGACCTGGGTGGCCTCCGCCGAGTCCGGGAGATACGCGGTGCGGTCGTTGGAGGAGACCTCATCGACCCGCCCGAAATAGGGGCCGCCGATACCCGCCGCGACCAGCCACACGAGGATCAGCAGGGCGGGGAGCACGATGCGCAGCGCCCTGGGGACGCGCGCGGCGGCACGTCGGTGGGTGGGTGCTGATCGGTCTGAGCGGTCGGGCATGACGATCCTTCGCTGAAGGGGAGAGCACGGCCAGTCTCCCATACATAGTTAGCCGAGTGAGATACATGTTCGGCGAGATGCGTGCTGGGTAGCATGCGGCCATGGCGAACATCGAGCAGGAGCCGCGCAACCAGGCCGGGGAGCCGCCCTCGCTGTACAGCGTCCTGGGGGCGGATCCCCGTGGGGAGCTCGTGGATCGTCGGGGGCTGTCGCACGAGGACCTCGTGCAGATCGACGAGCTCATGGCCGCACTGGTGGCCCTGCGCGGCGCGGAGAAGACGCTCGCCGAGGCGTCGATGCGCTACATGAAGCTGGGGGAGACCGACATGCGCGCCCTGCATTTCCTCATCGTCTGCGAGAACACCGGCACTCTTGCGACACCGAGCTCCATCGCCCGCTCGCTGGGCATCTCCAGTGCGTCGACGACCAAGCTGCTGGACCGGCTGGAGCGGGCGGGGCACGTCCGTCGCGAGCGGCACCCCTCGGACCGTCGGGCGCTGGTGGTCGGCGTCGAGCCCGCCACCCGCGCCGCGGCGATGCGCACGCTGGGGGCGCAGCAGGCCCGTCGGGTGAACGCCGCTCGCCGCCTGGATCCGGAGCAGCGCGAGATCGTGATCGGCTTCCTCGAGGACATGACCGCCGAGATCTCGATGGACGGGGTCGACTGGGGTGCCGCTCCGGCCTGAGCGACCTTCCCGCGGCAGGTCGTGGGAGCTGGCCGATCTACCGACCGGTAGGCCCAGTGACCTGCGTCGCGTCCGCCGGTGAGCTCCGGGGGCGACCGGGCACTTGACGGGGTGGGGATCCCCGGGTGATGGTCGGCATACCGGTCCACACTTGCCAGATGGGGCGATCTTCGTTATAGGGGCCGGTCATGGAGATCGCGATCGCCCCCGTCATGAAGAGAGGTCTCCCATGGACGCCACAGTCTTCGAGTCCCATGAATCCACCATCCGCGGCTACTGCCGCAACTACCCCACGGTGTTCGCCTCCGCGTCCAACGCGCGACAGGTCGACGAGGACGGGAAGTCCTACCTGGACTTCTTCGCCGGGGCAGGAGTGCTCAACTTCGGGCACAACAACCCGCGCATGAAGGACGCGCTGATCGCGTTCCTCCAGGCCGACGGCGTCGCCCACAGCCTGGACACCTACACCACCACCAAGCGCGACTTCATCGCACGCTTCCAGGAGGTGGTCCTGGAACCACGGGGGATGGACCACAAGATGCAGTTCATGGGCCCGACGGGGTCCAATGCGGTCGAGGCGGCGATGAAGCTCGCCCGCCTCGCCACGGGACGGCGGGAGATCGTGGCCTTCAGTCACGGCTTCCATGGCATGACGCTGGGCTCCCTGGCCGCCACCGCCAACCACGCGTTCCGGCAGTGGGCCGGTGTGCCGCTGGAGAACATCCAGCGGCTGCCCTTCGAGACCGCCCCGGGCGGTGCGTCCGCCCTCGCTGACTACGCGGCGGCGCTGCGGGACCCCTCGAGCGGGATGCGGCCCCCGGCCGCCTTCCTCGTGGAGGCGGTGCAGGCCGAGGGTGGCGTGAACGTCGCCAGCAAGGAATGGCTGCACGAGGTCCAGGACCTCGCCCATGAAGTCGGCGCCCTGTTCATCATCGACGACATCCAGGCGGGCGTCGGGCGCACCGGAGGCTACTTCTCCTTCGACGGGATGGGCCTGGACCCCGACATCATCACGCTCGCCAAGGGGCTGGGCGGCTTCGGCACCCCGATCGCCATGAACCTCAACAAGCCTGAGGTCGACGCCCACTGGTCGCCGGGTGCGCACACGGGCACCTTCCGCGGGCAGGGGCTGTCCTTCGTCGCCGGCACCGTGGCACTGGACTACTTCACCGACGAGGCCTTCCTCGCCGATGTCCTGGCCAAGGGGCAGCAGATGCGCGACCGGCTCGAGAGCATCGCCGCGAAGAACCCCGACCGGGGCTGGGAGGTGCGCGGGCGCGGCATGATGCAGGCCCTGGACACCCACGACGGCGCCGTCGCCAAGCGGGTCCAGCAGGCGGCCTTCGAGTCGGGACTGCTGATCGGCCCCTGCGGGAGCGAGGGGCGGGTGATCAAGCTGATCCCGCCGCTGACGATCCCCGAGGACGATCTCGCCGCCGGACTCGACCTGCTCGAAGGTGCCCTCGCGAGCGCATCGGACGCGGACTGATGCGCCGCCGGTCCGATATGACCTTCGCGACCGAAGAATACGAGCGGAGGCTCTCGGAGCTGCGGCAGCGGATGGGGGAGCGGGAGCTCGACGCGGTGATCATCACCGACCCCGAGAACCTGATGTACCTCACGGACTATCAGACCACCGGGTACTCGTTCTTCCAGGCCCTGATCGTGCCGCTGGACTCGGATTCGGTGATGATCACCCGTGCGCTCGAGGAGTCCAACGTGATCGCGCGGACCTGGCTCGAGCACTCGCGCGCTTATCCCGACAGCGGGGACGCGATCCTCGAACTGGTCAGCACCCTGCGTGACCTGCGCCTCGGGGACGCCAGAGTGGGGTACGAGCGCAACAGCTACTACTTCCCGGCCTATCAGCAGGACCGCTTCCACGACGCGTTCGGCGAAGGGTTGGTGGACTGCTTCGGCATCGTCGAGGAGGGCCGGATCCGCAAGTCCCCGGCCGAGATCGAGGTCATGCAGCTCGCCGCCTACGCCGGGGAGGCGGGGATGGCCGCGGGCCTGCGCGCCGCGATGGCCGGGGCCACCGAGAACGATGTGGCGGCGGCGATCACCTCGGCGATGTTCCGTGCCGGCGGCGAGTTCCCGGCGGTCGTCCCGTATGTCGCCTCCGGGCCTCGCTCGATGATCGGTCACTCCACCTGGGAGGGCCGGATGATCCGCCCCGGGGAGCATGTGTTCCTCGAGGTCGGCGGCTGCTACCGCAGGTATCACACGGCCATGATGCGCACCGCCGTCAACGGGGCGCTCTCGGACTCGATGCACTCCGCCCAGGAGCTCATGAAGCAGACGCTCGCCGAGCTGCGCAGTCTCATGAAGCCCGGGGTGACGGTCTCCGAGATCGCCGAGCTCACGCGCTCCCGCATCGAGAGCAACGACGTGGGGGCGCAGCTGGTCACCCGCGCCGGCTACTCGATCGGGATCGCCTTCCCGCCGTCCTGGGACGAGGGCGACATCATCTCCCTGCTGGAGGGGGACGAGCGCGCACTCGAGGAGGGCATGACCTTCCACCTGCTCCCGTGGATGTGGGGTGTGGACGGGAACAAGACCGTCGGCATCTCGGACACCGTGCACATCACCGCCGACGGCTGCGAGTCCTTCTTCACCCTGCCCGAGGACTTCACCGTCCACGAGAGCTCCGCCCGTTCATTCCGTGCCTCTGCCGTCGTCGCGCCGAGCTTCTGAGAGGAGCTGCACATGACCATGCTGACAGCCATCGATCCCACCACCGGCGCCGTCGTGAACGAGGTGCCCGCCGCGACCCCCGAGGAGATCACCGCGATCATCGACCGCGCCCAGAGCGCCTTCGAGACCTGGGGCACCACGAGCATCGCCGAGCGCGCAGAGGTGCTGCGGACCGTGGCGGCGCACCTGCGCGAGCACACCGAGGAGCTCGCTCCGGTGATGACGCAGGAGATGGGCAAGCCGATCACCGAGGCGCGGGGGGAGGTGGTGAAGTCCGCCTGGGCGGCCGAGCACTACGCCGACCATGCCGAGGAGTACCTCGCCACCGAGCACCTGCCCTCGGACGCCACCTCCTCGTACGTCCAGTACCTCCCGCTGGGTCCGGTGCTGGGGATCCTGCCCTGGAATGCTCCGTTCTGGGTCGCATTCCGCTTCTGCGCCCCGGCGCTCATGGCCGGGAACACCTGCGTCATGAAGCACGACCCCCATGTGCCCGGCAGCGCCTCGGCCCTGGAGGAGGCGTTCCGCGCCGCCGGAGCGCCCGAGGGCATCTTCCAGGCGGTGCATGCCGCGACGGAGGACGTGGAGCAGATCATCCGCGATCCGAGGATCCGGGCGGTCTCCTTCACCGGCTCGGACCGGGCCGGCGCGATCGTCGCGGCGACCGCGGCGTCCGAGATCAAGCCCGCCGTGCTCGAGCTCGGCGGCTCGGACCCGTGCCTCGTGCTGGCCGACGCGGATCTGGAGAAGGCGGCCGACGTGACCGCGCTGTCGAGGATCATCAACGCCGGGCAGTCCTGCATCGCCGCCAAGCGGATCATCGTCGAGCGCGAGGTCCATGACGAGTTCGTCGAGCTGCTGCGCGAGCGTCTCGCGGCTCTCGTGGTCGGCGACCCGAGCGAGGAGAGCACCCAGATCGGTCCGATCGCCCGCGCCGAGCTGCGGGAGAACCTGCACCGCCAGGTCACCGAGTCGGTCGCGGCCGGCGCCACCTGCGTGCTGGGCGGCGAGCTGCCCGAGGGTCCCGGGTACTTCTACCCGGTCACGCTGCTGACCGGGGTGCGACCGGGGATGACCGCCTGCACCGAGGAGACCTTCGGGCCGGTCGCCGTCGTGATCGCGGCCGACGACGCCGAGCAGGCGCTGGAGATCGCGAACGACACCCCCTACGGGCTCGGCGCGAGCGTGTGGACCACGACGGAGCGGGGCGAGGCGATGGCACCTCGCATCGAAGCCGGCCAAGTCAGCGTCAACGGCATCGTGAAGTCCGATCCGCGCCTGCCCTCGGGCGGGATCAAGCGCTCGGGCTATGGCCGAGAGCTGGGGCCGCACGGGATCCGCGAGTTCACCAACGCCCAGCAGATCTGGGTGGGACCGGTGCGTTCCTGACCGCGTCGGCATCGACCTGACAGGGACATGACGAAGGCCGTCTCTCCGCATCCAGCGGATCGACGGCCTTCGTGTTCCGGTCGGGCTGACAGGATTTGAACCTGCGACCCCCTGACTCGGAGCGAACTAGGGGTAGATTCCCAGGTCGGACGACGAATGCGCTGGCAGTGAGCGGATACTTGTAGCCACACGCTTCACGGAGGTTCCGGGATGTGACCGCCAAATCCCGCCGCTAGCGGTCACTCTAGCGGTCACTTTCGAACATGGCGGCTGCCGCAGAGACCACAGCCTCCGTGCTCGTGACCGCCGTGTACCGCTGCCGATTCACGGCTGCCGTATGCCCGAACAACCGAGTGCGGGTCGCCTCCGGCAGCACGTCGTACAACAAGGTGTTGTTGGTCGTGCGCCACGAGTGCCCGCGCTCATTCTCGAACATCTCGATGTTCAGCTTCTCGGCCAACTCTTTGTACATCGCCGCGAGCTTCCTGTCCCGGTTGCGCGGATCCCACGGCTTAGCCGGGTCCGTCGGCGACGGGAACAGCCACGGAGACCCCGACTCCAGCCTCGCCGCCAATCGCTTGCTCACCGCAGGGGCGAGGACAGGGACCGGGCGACCCGTTCGCGTCTTCGTGGACTCCGGCGACAACTCAACGATGAACGTGCCCGAATCGTCAACGTGGCAGTCCTCCGTGGGCCTCATGCACAGCTCGGAGGTCCGCAGCCCCGTCGTCGCCTGCGCGAGCACGATGTCGATGCACGCGGCCCGCTCGACCACCCGCTGCTCGTGCGTCCACCGTCCGCGCTTCGGTGCCTCCACGTCCTCCGGATCGGCGGCCAGCAGGTACTCAATCGCCGCGCGGTACTGCTCCGCGGTCAGCGCCCGGCCGCCCCGCGAGTATGCGGGCCTCTTCGCTCCGGACAGGTCGAGATCCAGCTCGATCAGGGGGTTGTACTCGATCACCTCATCCACGCGCAGCGGCGCCGCCAGGTACTTCTTCGCGACCGTCTTGGCATGCTTCGCGTTGACCGCACCATGCTGCCTCCCGATCTCCTCCAGGCACGAGATCAGGGCTCGAGGCCGCATCGCCTCTCGCAGCGACAGACCGGCCAGAGAATGGGTGTGCTTGCATCCCTCGTCGCCGCACTCCCCGCGCAGAAGCCGGTACGCGAGCTCGTAGCGCCGGGTCGTCGTGTCGGCCAGTCGCTCGGCACGGATGGCCGGGAGCGTGACCTTGTCCAAATAGTCGAGGGTGTCGCTGGTGCCCTTCCACCTGCCGTCGCTGGAACTGCTCAACAAGTCTGCAGCCCGCGCCCTCGCTCGAGCCCTCACCTTGCCCTTTGTCGGCCCCTGAGTGAGCGGGCGCATGAGCCGCCCGCTGTTGAGCCGAATCGACCATCGGATGGCGAAGCCGTCGCGGTACGGGAACACCTGAGCCCGGTCGATGCTGTGCTCTCCAGGTTCCAACCTGGTGGTCGCGGCGCGAGACATGCACGCACCTCCTCTCGCCGATCACATCAGCCTACGGTCACCGCGTCCTCGACCAAAGACCCTCCGACGAACTCCCCAGCCCAGCGAAGGTCGACGCGGTCTGAGCCCTCGTCGCCCTCTGCACCTCCTGCACGGACATCGCGTGCGTCCCCCGCGTGGCCGTATCGAGGTATTCCTGCTGGTTCACGAGCAGGTCGGACCAGGCGCACATCGCGTGACGCACAGTGAGGCCGCCTGCGTGCGCCGTTACCTCCGCGACAGGTTCCGTGATCCCCCGCCCACTGTCGCGGAGCACAAGGGCCGAACCGCGGCCCCACCACTTCGGAGGTCACGATGCCCCGCAAGCCCGCACCCCGCGATGTCGTCGACGAACTGATGACCGCCAACGAAGTCGCCGACGTCCTCGGCCTCGCCGCCGGAACCCTCGCCAACTGGCGCACCCTCGGCCTGGGCCCTGCCTACGTCAAGCTCGGCGGCCGCGTCCGCTACCGCGTCTCCAACATCAACGACTGGGTCTCCAGCCAGGAGAATGAGAGCGCAGTCTGACGCCCGCTACCGGGCATCACGGGAGCCCTTGAGCTCTCGAGCTATCCAAGGAGCCCACATGAGCAGAGCCCTCGATGCACGGACGGCACCGCCCACCCCCGTCACGCTCGAGGACGCCCAGAGTGTCGGCGCCTTCCTCGCCAGCAGCCGCTCCGCCGAGACGCGACGCTCCTACGCCTCCGCCATGCGCACCTTCACGGCCTGGTGCCGGGTGCGGGGCTACCGGAGCAGCCCTACAGGTCCGGAGGTGGTCGCGTCCTACATCGCGCACCGCGCCGAACTGGTCGCCCACTCGACGATCTCCCGGGATGTCGCCGCGATCTCCGCCGCGCATCTCGACAAAGGTCTCGGCGATCCCACCGCCCGTCACGGAGTCCGACAGGCGCTCCGCTCCGCCGGCAGGACGCTTGGGACCGCACCGTCGCGCCGGGCCACTCCACTGACGACCGTCCTGATGCGTCAGGTCATCGGCGCGATGGACGATCTCGAGACCGCGACCGGCAAGCGTGACCGTGCGATCCTCCTCCTCGGGCTTGCCGCCGCACTGCGTCGCCGCGAGCTCGCTGCCCTCACCACGAACGACATCGCCCGCCACGACGACGACCTGCTACTGCGGATCCGTCGCTCGAAGGCCGACCAGACCGGGAGAGGCGACCTCATCGGCATCCCACTCGGAGCCCACCCCGAAACCTGCCCCGTCCTCGCACTCGAAGCATGGCTCGAAACCAGCAGCAGGAAGCTGGGGGAGGGGAGTCCAGTCTTCTCCCGCATCTACAACCACTCCCGTATCGCCGACACCGCACTGTCGGACCGCTCGATCTCCCGCATCATCCAGACCCGCGCCGCAGCAGCCAGCATCAAGGGCAAGGAATACACCCACATCGCAGGAGTCGACCAGACCTGGGTCTCGGGACACTCACTGCGTGCCGGACACGCGACATCCGCCGCGGAGGCGGGCGTCGACGCGATGACGATTTCCCGCACCACGAGACACCGCCGATTGGATTCCTTGGCGCGGTACGTGCGCCCCGCCGGCGCCTTCGAAGACTCCACAGCAGGCAAGATCGGCCTGTAGCCGCTCTGCGGCCCGCCTACCAGGGAGAGCGCAAGCGGTTCTCGGGATCGCGTCACGACTTGACGAGGCGCCGTACTGCGTCGGAGGCCTCCTTCAGCTTTATCTCGGCCTCGTCTCCACCTTCGCGGGCGGCATCGAGGACGCAGTGACGGAGGTGATCGTCGAGCAGCCCCAGCGCCACGTTCTCGAGCGCGCTGTTCAGAGCGGAGATCTGGGTGAGGATGTCGATGCAGTAGACATCCTCATCGACCATCCGAGAGATTCCACGGGCTTGGCCTTCGATGCGCTTGAGGCGGTTGAGGTAGCGGGGTTTGTCCTGGATGTAGCCGTGGGGTCCGCTGTGGCAGGCCTGTTCCTCGGTGGGGTCAGTTGCAGTGCTCATGAGTGATTCCATTCGGTGAGGGAGGATCAGTGGCGAGCCCGGACGGCGGCGACGGTCGCTTCCGGACGCAGGTCGAGGCGTCGCAGGAGCTGGGCGTTCAGCGCGACGACGACGGTGGACAGGGACATGAGGATCGCGCCGACGGACATCGGCAGCACGAACCCGATCGGGGCGAGGATTCCGGCCGCGAGCGGCACGGACAGCAGGTTGTAGCCGGCTGCCCACCAGAGATTCTGCTTCATCTTCCGGTACGCGGCGCGGGAGAGCTCGATCACCGAGAGCACCGAGCGAGGATCGGAGCTGGCAAGCACCACACCGGCCGAGGCGATCGCGACGTCGGTGCCGGCACCGATGGCGATGCCGACATCGGCCTGAGCGAGTGCAGGGGCGTCATTGACGCCGTCGCCGACCATCGCGACCTTCTTGCCCTCCTTCTGGAGCTGGACGACCTTCGAGGACTTGTCCTCGGGGCGCACCCCAGCGAAAACCCTGTCGATTCCGAGCTCCTTGCCGACACTGTTCGCGACCGCCTCGGCGTCGCCGGTGATCATGACGACCTCGACGCCCAAACTGTGCAGAGCATCGATGGCGTCGCGAGATTCGGGGCGCACCTCATCGGTGAGCTTGAGACCGCCGATCACCTCGCCGTCGCGGAGGACGTGGAGGATGATCGCGCCCTCCTGGCGCCAGGCCTCAGCCTCGTCGACTTCGCTCACTCCGGTTTCCTCGAGCAAGCGGGGACCGCCCACGCGGATCTCGTGCCCATCCACCTGGGCACTCACGCCCAGCGCCGGGGTGGAGCTGACGTCAGAGCCCGCAGGAATCTGTGCTCCCTCGGCCTGAGCCCTGGCGACGATGGCGCGGGCGAGCGGGTGCTCGCTCTCCGCTTCGGCGGCAGCTGCCAGGGCCAGCACCTCGGTCTCGTCCGCACCGCGGGTGATGATCTCGGCGAGGGCGGGCTCGCCCTTGGTGAGGGTGCCGGTCTTGTCGAACAGGACGGCGTCGACGGTGCGCATTGCTTCCAGGGCCAGACGGTCCTTCACCAGAACACCGCCGCGGGCGGCCCGCTCGGTGGCGATGGAGACGACCAGCGGGATCGCGAGCCCCAGCGCGTGAGGGCAGGCGATGACCAGGACGGTCACTGTGCGAACAACGGCATCATCGGGCATGCCGAGCAGTGACCAGGTGATCGCGGTGATCACGGCGGCGCCGAGAGCGAACCAGAACAGCCACGCCGCAGCGGTATCTGCGATGCGCTGTGCGCGGGACGAGGAGTTCTGTGCTTCGGTCACCAGGCGCTGTATACCGGCGAGGGCGGTGTCGTCGCCCGTGGCGGTGACCTCGATGCGGAGGCTGGAGTCGGTGGCGACGGTGCCTGCCACGACGGAGTCTCCGGTGGAGCGCGTCACGGGGCGGGACTCGCCGGTGACCATGGACTCGTCCACGTCGGCGCGGCCTTCGCGGATCGTGCCGTCGGCCGGGACGCTCGCCCCGGGGCGGACGAGGACGAGGTCGCCTCGCTGCAGCTCGGTGGGCGAGATGCTCACGAGCTCGTCGCCTTCGATGCGTTCTGCCATGTCCGGGAGCAGGGCGGCCAGGGAGTCGAGTGCGGAGGTGGTCTGGGCGAGGGAACGCATCTCGACCCAGTGGCCCAGCAGCATGATCACGATCAGCAGGGCGAGCTCCCACCAGAACTCGAGCTGGTGGTCGAGGAGGCCGAGGGTCGCACCCCAGGAGGCGATGAACGCGACCGTGATCGCGAGCCCGATCAGGAGCATCATCCCGGGCTGACGGGAACGGACCTCGGAGACGGCACCGGTGAGGAACGGGCGGCCACCCCAGACGTACATGACTGTGCCGAGGGCCGGGGCGATCCCCATCGCGCCGGGAACATCGGGAATGCTGTACCCGAGCAGCATCGCGAACATCGGCGAGAACACGACAACTGGGACCGCGATGATCAGGTTGATCCAGAACAACCGCCGGAACTGCCCGACGTGGTCCCCGTGACCGGCGTGACCCCCGTGCCCTGAATGACCCTCGTGTTCCGAGTGGTCCTCGTGGTCTCCGTGAGTTCCGTGGTCGTGATGCGCGTCGGGTGCGTCGTGCTCAGCAATACCGGTGTGGGCGCCATGAGGCGTGGGGGAAGGATGAGAGTGCTGCATGCCGGGTTCTCCGTGGTCGTGACGGTGTGGGTGGTTGCCAGCGTTCATGCACCCGACCATATACCCCTAGGGGGTATGTGTCGAGGGGTTGGATTCCGCTGTCAGCATCGGCGTGATCGAGGTGTGGAGGCGCGGCACGAGAGCCATCACGTCGGGGCCGGCGTCCAAGCCGCTGACTCCGACGAGCCGGCCCGCTCGATCGTGGGTGAGGACGAGGGGGCTGGTAGAGAAGGCGCGCGTAGTCCCGAATCGGCCTGTGTGTCCAGCAGCGAGATAGAGGTGCTGGTTGATCTGTGCGCTGTAGAGGGCGCGGGGTCGGTAGGGCCCGGGGGT